>RXJA01000092.1 GCA_003963455.1 Hyphomicrobiales bacterium | reverse complement strand
ACAACGAAATAACGCATATGGGCATTGTCGACACTGGCCTGCGCCTTGGCTTTCCAGGCGCCAAGCGCGCTTTGATAGTCGGGATAGATGCCGACAATGTCGAGGGCGTTGAGGTCACGGAACTCGGTTCCACCCAGCTTTTTCAGCTCGCCGCCGAACACCAGGTGCAAAAGCTGCTTCTTTCCGTCTTCCACGGCCATGCCGATCCTTCGCATGCTTATGAATTTGTGACAGGTTTTAGACCAAAGCGGCTGGTTTTGGAACCGCCGACTGCCTCACCCTTCGTCAAGCCCGGCAATGACGCCGGTTAGCACACCGAGCAGTTCGCCGCTGCCGGCCGCGAGCGCGCCATGGCTGATCACCTCGCCGGCATAGCGCGGCCGCCTGGCGCCGCGGTCGAGCAACGCGCCGCCGGCCTCGGCGAGGATGAGATCGGCGGCGGCGATGTCCCAGTCATGCGCGCTCGGCTTGACGAAGGTCGCGTCGAGCTTGCCGGAAGCAATCATCGCCAGCCGATAGGCAAGCGAGGGAAGGTAGGCGCTCCGCCGCAACCTGCCCTGCCAGGCCTCCGGCATCAAGTCGACCAGCGGCTTGGGTCCGCCGATATCGACGTTATGCCCAAGCGGACGCACGTGGATACGCTTGCCGTTGACATAGGCGCCCTCGCCGGGCAGCGCCCAATAGGTCTCCTGCTTGGCCGGGCATTCGAGCACACCGGCGATCGAGCGCCCGTCCTCGACCACGGCGACGCTGACGCACCAGGAATGCAGGCCATCGAGGAAGCCGCGCGTGCCGTCGATCGGATCCACGACGAAAGTGCGGCGGGCCGACAGACGCGCCTTGTCGTCGGCGGTCTCCTCCGACAGCCAGCCATAATCCGGACGCGCCCTCAGCAAGGTTTCACGCAGATAGGCGTCCGCGGCATGGTCGGCCTCGCTCACCGGCGAGGTGCCGCCCTTCATCCACACCTGCGGGTTGTTGCCGAAATAACCCATGGCGATGGCGCCGGCCTCGCGGGCGGCATCGCGCAGCACAGCGAGATCGTCGCGGGCCTCGCTCGATGTCAGTTGGTCAAGCGCCGGCAAGGGTCATCCCCTCGATCAGGAGCGTCGGCGCCGCCGTGCCGAAATTGCGGTCGAGGTCGCTCGCCGGCACCATGTTGAGGAACATGGTCTTCAGATTGGAGGCGATCGTCACCTCGGCCACCGGATAGGCCAGCGCGCCGTTCTCGATCCAGTAGCCGGAGGCGCCGCGGCTGTATTCTCCGGTCACCATGTCGACACCCTGGCCGAACACCTCGGTGACGTAGAAGCCGCGTTTCAGCGACGCGATCAGGTCTTCCGGCGAACTCTCGCCGGGCTCGATGGCAAGGTTGGTCGAGGACGGCGAAACGGACGAGCCGCTGCGCGAGCCGCGCCCATTGGTGACGAGGCCGAGCTCGCGCGCGGCCGAGGTCGACAGGAACCAGTGGTTCAACACGCCCTTCTCGACCATCAGGAGCTTCTCGCCTTCGACGCCTTCACCGTCGAAGGGGCGCGAAGCCTGTCCCCGCCGGCGCAGGGGCTCGTCGGTGACGGTGATCGCGGCCGACGCCACCTCTCTGCCCATCATGTCGCGCAGGAAGCTGGTCTTGCGGGCGACCGCCGCGCCGTTGATGGCGCCCGCTAGGTGGCCGGCAATGCCGCGCGCGACGCGCGGGTCGAACACCACATCGACCGGGCCGGTCGCCGCCTTTCGCGCGCCCAAGCGACGCACGGCGCGTTCGCCGGCCTTGCGGCCGATGTCCTGCGGCGCATCGAGGTCGGCGAAATGCTGGCGCGAGGAGAATTCATAGTCGCGCTCCATCGCCGTGCCCTCGCCGGCAATGACGCTGGTCGAGCGGGAAAAGCGCGAGGCGACATACTGGCCGACAAAGCCATGCGAGGTGGCGAGCACGAGGCCGCCCAGGCCGGCGCTGGCGTTGCTGCCCGAGGAATTGGTGACGCCCTGGACGGCCAATGCGGCCGCCTCGGCGGCGAGCGCCGCTTCCTTCAACTGGTCGGCCGACACCTCGGTCGGGTCGAAGAGGTCGAGATCGCGCAAATTGCGCGCGAGCAGCGCCGGATCGGCGAGACCCTGGAACGGATCCTCGGGCGAGACTTTGGCCATGGCCACAGCGCGTTCGGCAAGCGCCTCAGGGTCGGAAGCGGCGGTGGCCGAGACGCTCGCCACGCGCTGGCCGACAAAGACGCGCAGCGACACATCCTCGCTCTCCGACGATTCGGTGCCCTCGACCTTGCCCAGCCGCACCGACACGCCGGCCGAGCGGCCGCGCACCGCCACCGCGTCGGCGGCGTCGGCGCCGGCGCGCCGGGCAGCCTCGACGAGCGCCGCGACGCGATCGGTCAATTTCGCTGCGTCGAGCTTATCGGTCATGCGGTTGTTCCTGTTTGTTCACGCGGTCTGTCAAGTCGGGCAGAGCCGCGCCATCCGTGGATGCTGTCGCTCCCATCTATTGTTCCATTGCCGCTTGTGCAATGGGCGCAAGGCAATCAGGATACCGCGACCAAACCG
This sequence comes from Hyphomicrobiales bacterium, assembly GCA_003963455.1. GTDB lineage: Bacteria > Pseudomonadota > Alphaproteobacteria > Rhizobiales > Rhizobiaceae > Mesorhizobium. The sequence continues at coordinate 4,162 of RXJA01000092.1, read as the reverse complement.
CCCAAAGCGACCGGAAGGGGCTCCGATCGCCGGCATAGTGTTCAGGCACTGATGAAGGGGGCTTGGCCGCGTGCTCTCTTCAGCACCGGGCTAATGGGGGAAGAATGGATTATTTCGCAAGTGGACAGTTTACCTATGACTGGACCTCTCATCACCTGAAACTTTGGGAAGAGCTTCTTCGGGACAAGGTCGATATGGCGACGGCAGTGCTCGAAATCGGCTCGTTCGAGGGCCGCTCCGCGCTGTTTTTCCTGCAGTTCCTGCCAAAGTCCCGCATAACCTGCGTGGATACCTTCCAGGGCAGCGAGGAGCATGTCGAGCGCGGCTCGAAGTATGAATCCGACATGGCCGAGGTCGAGCGGCGCTTCGACCGGAACCTTGAACCCTTTGGCGACCGGGTCGACAAACGCAAGGGCGGCTCGGTGGCGGTGCTGCCGGCGCTGGCCGCCGAGCGGCGGCTGTACGACGTGGTCTACGTCGACGGCGACCATTCGGCCGCATCCACCTATGCCGATGCGAGGCTGGGCTGGGACCTGCTCGACAATGACGGCGTGATGATCCTGGACGACTATCGGTGGGGCACGGGCCTGCCGGCGGCGAAACGTCCCGCCGCGGGGATAGAGGCCTTCCTGTGGCAAATCGCCGGCGAATATGAATTGCTGCACAAGGACCAGCAGATCGTCATACGCAAAATCCCAATCAGCGGAACCTCGGTCAGCCCAACCAAGTCATTCACAATCGCCGGGCGCGACATCGGCGAACTCGCCGGCGGCGCGCTGTCGCCGCCGCTCGTCAGCTTCGTCGTGATCAACTGGAATTACGGCCGCTATGTCGGCGAGACGATCGATTCCATACGCCGGCAGGACTATCCGCATTTCGAGTGCATCGTCATCAACAACGGTTCGACGGACGACAGCGCGGAGGTGATTGCCCGGCATATCGAGGGCGATCCGCGCTTCCGCGTGGAGACACTGGCGCGGAACCATGGCCAGCTCGGCGCCGCCCTGTGGGCGCTGGACAAGGTGAATGGCGGGTTCGTCACCTTCGTGGACGCGGACGACGTGCTGTTCGACAACTACGCTTCGATGCACATTCAGGTGCATATGGCGCTGCAGCGAAGCGTCGGCTTCACCTCGGCCAATGTCGCCGAGATGGACTCGACGGGCAAGGCTTTGACGGCCTCCTACCAGCAACTCAACCTGAACAGACCTGACGCGAAACGAGGCCTTCGGGGCGAGCAGACCGTGCTGCGGTTGCCAACGGTCTCTCCGTCGCAATATCGGCTCCTCGACGCCAGCACGGCGACCGTACCCAGGTGGCAAATCGGCTGGCTCTGGGCGCCGGGCACCGCCAATATGTTTCGCACGTCGATATTGAGGCTGCTGCGCCTGGACGACGGCGGCAAACCTTGGATGACATCGGCCGACGGCTATTTCAACACCATCTGCCACGCGGTTGCCGGCAGCGCGCTGATCGACATGCCCCTGTCGGGTTATCGCATGCATTCGAGCAATGATTTCGCCACTGGCGAAAGCGTGGAGGGCATTCGCGGCGGGACAAGGGATTACGCGATCAGATCGCAGCAATTCACATATGAAATCGTAAGGTTCCTAGTCGAACAAAGCGATCGTTTCGACTGGATTCTAGGCATGGAGTTCTGGCCGGTGGTGGACCGGGTCACGCGAGAAAACGCCGACAGGTTGCGGGACTATTTCGACAATGAGCTCGCGGTCGAGATTTTCAGGCGCAATGCGCCGCAATTGAGGTCTGTTTTCGGTGCCCGAGGATTCAGCAAAGAGGTCATGGCCAGATTTTCTGGCGCCCAGGCAAGGTCCATCCTTAGAGCCGGGTTCGGAGGCCGAATACCGACGCGCTATCTTCATAAGTCGCTATCGCGCGATTTCCGGGCTTTCCTGAAGCGGAAGCGGAAACGGTGATGGCCTCGCCGAAGGTCAGTTTCGTCATCATCAACTACAACTATGGCCAGTATGTCGCGCAGGCCATATCGAGCGTTCTGTCGCAGGACTATTGCGAGTTCGAATGTGTTGTCGTCGACAACAATTCGACCGATTCTAGCCGGGATGTCATCAGACAGTTCGAAAATGCGGACGACAGGCTGCGCATCGAATATCTGGATAGAAACCTCAATCAAATGGGCGGGTTCCTGCATGTTATTGACCGGCTGACGGGCGAGTTGGTCAATATCGTCGATGCGGACGATTTCCTGTTCGCGAACTTTGCTGCGTTTCATGTCCAGCTTCACCTCGATTGCGGCGACCGTGTCGCTGTGACATCAGGCGGCGTTTGTGAGGTTGACGGAACCGGTGCACTGCTGACGCCAAGCTACGCATTCTTCTTGCACAGTAAGGCGGGCGCGGCAGTGTGCCCCGGCGACGCCGATGCAGTGCCACCTTTGTTGAGCCAGCCTGACCGTGAACTGTTGTGGCGGCAATCGACACTGATCGCGCCGCACGAACATGGATGGCATTGGTCGCCAGGCACAGCGAATATGTACAAACTGTCGTTCCTGAAACGGACACGGCCAGTGTTGAATGTGGTCAACTCAACCTCCACGGACAACTACTTCATGCCGTTCCTGAGCGCCTTGGGCGGCTCGGCTTGCATCGACATACCTCTTTCGGCCTATCGGATACACGGTAGGAACCGTTACAGCGACGATCCGGCAAGTCCTGGCCTACGGTCGAGCAGCAGACAATCCGCCATACGCACCGCCACAGACAGGAAGGCGATGGTCAGGACGTTGGCATCGCGTGCCCGCGATTTCGTCACCACGCACCCGCACACATTCTGGACGATAATGGAAGCGACGCCTGTTCCCGACGGCGTTTCCCGGCATGATTATTTCAACGATTCAGCCGTTCAGGACATACTGGCCGAACATTTTCACGAACTCGTCGCTGCGTGCGGCGAGGCACGAACCAACAGCGAATTGCGCGCACGCATGGGACCAAAGAGTCACGACGCCTTTATGGCCAAGGTACGGGTACGGAACGCCCGGGCGGACCGGATTGCCAAATAAGTGCTCGCAGCCAGGATCACGCCACCGGCGCCCAGATCACGTCCTCGATCCTCGTTGCCCCGCTCGCCAGCATCACCAGCCGGTCGAAACCCAGGGCCGAGCCGCTTGCCTGCGGCATGATGGCCAACGCCGCCAGGAAATCCTCGTCCAGAGGATAACGCTCGCCATAGACGCGCTGCTTCTCGTCCATCTCGGCGACGAACCGACGGCGCTGCTCCGCCGGGTCGGTGAGCTCGCCGAAGGCGTTGGCAAGCTCGACGCCGCAGCAATAGAGCTCGAAGCGTTCGGCGACGCGCGGATCGTCGGCGCTCGGCCGGGCAAGTGCTGCCTCCGAGACCGGGTAGCCGTAAAGGATGGTGGCGCGCCCCTGCCCCAGCGCCGGTTCGATCTTTTCCACCATCACCCGGCTGAACAGGTCGGCCCAAGTGTCGTCCGGCGCGGTGCGCAGGTCGGCTCCGACCAGCGCTGCGTGAAGCGCGTCGCGGTCGGTGCCGCCATCGGCCGAAACGGTCGCGAGCAGGTCGATACCGGCATGGCGGGCAAAGGCTTCCGCCACGCTCAACCGCTCCGGCTCGGCGAATGGATCGGCCTCGCGGCCACGGAAACTGAAGCTTTTGGCGCCGGCCTTTTGCGCCGCCAGCGCCAGGAATTCGGCGCAGTCGGCCATCAAGGTCCCGTAGCTTTCGCCGACGCGGTACCATTCGAGCATGGTGAATTCGGGGTGGTGCAGCGGCCCGCGCTCGCGGTTGCGCCAGACCGGGCCTAGGCTGAAAATACGCTCCTCCCCGGCGGCAAGCAGCTTCTTGCAGGCGAATTCCGGCGAGGTGTGGAGATAGAGCGGCCGGCGCGATGCGTCCGGCCCGATCGCCTCGGTGGCGAAGGCGGCGAGATGCGCCTCGTTGCCGGGCGAGACCTGCAGCGCCGAGGTCGCCACCTCAACGAAATCGCGCTCCGCGAACCAGCAGCGAAGGGCGGCGGCGATGGCGTTGCGCGCCATCAGCCGTGGCCGGCGGTCGGCATGGACATGCGGCGTCCACCAGGGCGAAGCGGCGGTCATGGGCAGGAAAATCGCTGGGAAGGCTGGCGGTTCGGCGCAAGATGCGCTAGGGCGCACGCGATGGC
>RXJA01000484.1 GCA_003963455.1 Hyphomicrobiales bacterium | reverse complement strand
AGGCCAAGGCGATGAAGGAAGTCGGCACGATCGCCGAGGACACCACGTCGGCCATCGTCGAGGCGCTTGTCGGCGGCAAGGCCGACAAGTCCGAGATCGCGGCCGCGGTCAAATCCGCGAGCCGGTGAGGAGCGGGATCATGGACGCCACATCACTCGCCACGCTCTGGGCCACCATCGCCCTGATCATCTTCCTCGGCGCCATCATCTATCTGAAGGTGCCGGGCATGCTCACCAAGTCGCTCGACGCCCGCGCGGCCAAGATCAGCGCCGAGCTCGAGGAGGCACGCAAGCTTCGCGAAGAGGCGCAGCAGCTGCTTGGCCAGTATCAGCAGAAGCGCAAGGAAGCCGAGAAGGAGGCCGCCGACATCGTCGCCGCCGCCAAGCGTGAGGCTGAATTGCTTGCTTCCGAGGCTGCCAAGAAGACCGAGGACTATGTCGCCCGCCGCACCGCGCTTGCCGAGCAGAAGATCGGCCAGGCCGAGCGCGAGGCCGTGAGCGAAGTGCGCGCCAGCGCGGTCGACATCGCCGTCGAGGCCGCCCGCGCGCTGCTTGCCGCCAAGGTCGACGCCAAGGCCGGCGCCGATCTGTTCAAGTCGGCGCTCAACGACGTAAAGGCCAAGCTGAACTGAGCTTATCGCAGTCACCAATCAGAAAGCCGCCTGGGCAACCCGGCGGCTTTTTTGTTTGGCAAGGGAGCGCGACGCTGAAGCCGCCAATCTCCCCCACAAGGGGAGATCGTCCGTCACCGGCGCAGGCGCCTTACTCCAATCCGACGAGAGTTTCCTCTTCCGCCATCTCGGCCCCGCCCAGCCTGAACGGCGCGAACGAGGTCCGGTGCAGCCTTGCCACCGGGCCATGCGTCTCGATCGCTGTGCGGTGGCGGACCGTCGCGTAGCCCATATGCACTTCGAAGCCGTAATGCTCGTGATGGCCGCCGCAGCCGCACATCATGCGGTCTCGCATCACCTTGGCGACGATCGAGGCGGCCGCGATCGACTGCGAGCGCTGGTCGCCCTTGATAAGCGCCCGGCCTTCGCAAGCGAGACCTGGCGGAACGTCGCGGCCGTCGGCCAGAGCGAGTTTCGGCTGCAACGACAGGCCAGCGGCGGCGCGGCGCATCGCTTCGAGGCTGGCTTTCAGGATGTTGCTGTTGTCGATGCCTTCGGCGCTGATCGAGGCCATCGAGACGCTGAGCGCCGAGCCGAGGATCTTGAGGAACAGCGCCTCGCGCTGCAAATGGGTAAGGCGTTTGGAATCGTCGAGGCCTTCCGGGATATTGGCGGGGTTGAGCACCACCGCGGCCGCCACCACCGGCCCGGCGAGCGGACCGCGGCCTGCTTCATCCATGCCGGCGACCGGCCACAGTCCGTCGGCCATCGCCTTCGTCTCGATCGAGAAGTCGGGCTTCTCGACCATTTCAAAGAGAAGCGGAGAATCGGAACGCGCGCGAGCCATGGTGCGGCGAGGTTCGCATCGGCTCCGATTCTCCGCAAGTCCCTCCGGGTCGGGTGGGGCGCCAGACCGGGAGGGCACCGTCTCACGGCCGGGGGACAGGGGCCGGACGGGATTCTTCAAAATGACTGCAATTCCAGCCGGAAAACCGCTTTGCCTGGAACTGCTTAGTGCCGGCCAGTCATCGCCGGCACCGAGCTCAAAGCAGCATCAGCTGCTCGCCGGCGCCGGAGCCTGCGACGAATTGATCGACGCGAAGCTGCCGCCGTTCGGCGTTGAGGCCGAGGCGCTTGGCCGCGATCTCGAAGCGCCGGCCGATCTGCCAGGCATAGGGGCCGGCGCCCTTCATGCGCTTGCCCCATTCGGAATCGTAGTCCTTGCCCTCGCGCATCGAACGGATCAGCGACATCACATGCCGGTAACGGTCTGGATAATGGCGCAGCAGCCAGTCCTTGAAGATCGGCGCCACTTCGAGCGGCAGGCGAAGGATGACATAGCCTGCCTCCCGGGCGCCCGCGGCTCTGGCCGAGTCGAGGATGCGTTCCATCTCCGGATCGTTGAGGCCGGGAATGATCGGCGCCACCATCACCGATGCCGGAATGCCGGCGTCCGAAAGCTGCCGGATCGCTTCCAGCCGCTTTGTCGGCGTCGACGCGCGAGGCTCCATCGTTCTGGCCAGCATCCGGTCCATCGTCGTCACCGAAAGCGCCACCTTGGCAAGGCCACGCTCTGCCATGCGCGACAGGATGTCGATGTCGCGCGTCACCAGCGCCGACTTGGTCACGATGCCGACAGGATGGCCGCGCGCCTCCAGCACCTCCAGGATCTCGCGCATGATGCGGTATTGCTTCTCGATCGGCTGGTAGGGGTCGGTGTTGGTGCCGATGGCGATGGTGCGTGGCTGGTATCCGGGCTTCGACAATTCCCTGTCCAGCATGCGCGCCGCATCCGGCTTGGCGAACAGCTTCGATTCGAAATCCAGCCCCGGCGACAGGCCCATGAAGGCATGCGTCGGCCTGGCGAAGCAGTAGACGCAGCCATGCTCGCAGCCGCGATAGGGATTGATCGAACGGTCGAAGGAAATGTCCGGCGACTCGTTGCGGGTGATGATGGTGCGCGGCTTCTCGACCTGCACCTCCGTCTTGAAGGGCGGCAGCTCCTCCAGTGAGTTCCAGCCGTCGTCGAACACATGCCGGCTGACCGGCTCGAACCGGCCGGACGGGTTGATGCCGGCCGAGCGGCCGCGATTGCGCTCGGGGCGCACGCGCATGCCGCTCTGTTCGATCATCGCGTTTGCCATTTCGGCTCTGCCTGCTCCGAAGGCAGCAATGTCGGCGCGCACGATCTGTTCCATTTTCGCCCTCTCCCAGGGACTGTCGGCAGGGTGTCGAATCGCTCGGTTCATGAAACTATTCCTATTTTGCTGATGAGAACAAAGCAAGAACTTTCTCGACCTGAAAGGGTAACTGGCGCAAGAGGCGGCTTTCCGCTATTCGGCTAGGGATGCTCAGCGTTCTCATCGAGACCCGCAACGACGAAGAGGGACTTGCCCGCACGCTCGCCTCGCTGGTCGGCGGCGCGGTCGAAGGCGTTGTGCGCGACGTCATCGTCTGCGATGCGGGCTCGACCGACCAGACGCATCGGGTGGCCGAGCATGCCGGTTGCCATTATGTGACGGGCGGGATCGGCGCCGGCATCGGCCAGGCCAAGGGCGATTGGCTGCTGCTTTTGGAGCCCGGCGCGCGGCTTGCCGAGGGATGGATCGACGAGGTCGTCGCGCACACGGCGAAGCAGACCATGCCTGCCCGTTTCTCGCGCGCCCGCGCCGACCGCGCGCCTTTCCTGGCCCGCGTCTTCTCCGGCAACCGCGCGCTGGCCGAGGGTCTTGTCATCAGCAAGCGTCAGGCCTCGGCCCTGGCAAAGAGCGCGCGCGGCGCCGAGGCCCTGGCGCGCGGCCTTGCCACCAGGAGGCTGAACGCCGAAATCTGGGTGGCTCCGCCGAAGTAAGTTCTGCCTCTTGGCTCCTTGCGCGTGACGCGCCTCTCTCTGCTGAAAAAATGTGGGAAAATTCGCCACAATCATCTGATTGTGCATTGCACAAAATCCGCGGCGTGATTAGCATCCATGACGCGGGGCAATCGGGATTGGGTAAGACCGAAGCGACAGGCGGCTGTCGCTTTGGCGGATGCCATAGCTACGAGGACCCGATGAACCTTGGTACCCCCGACAACTCAGGCGCCGCCAGTCTGGAGGCGATCGCTCGCGACGGCAGCTTGTTCAAGCGCATGGCCGTGCGCATCCCGACCTATCTGACGGACCTTCGCGAAAACCCGGCCTGGCTGCCGATGTTCGTGCTGGCGCGCACCATGGCCGGACGTCGCATCCATTGGCTTGGCGCCGAGCGCGCCCGGGCGCTCCAGGATACGGCAGAGACAATGTTTACCGGCGTCGATCGCCAGGCGGTGGTCGAGGCGCTCCGTTCCGATGGCTTGTTCCCGGGCCTCATTCTTCCCCAGGCGATCCATGAGGAGATCGCCGCTTTCGCGCGGCGCACACCCTGTTTCGGCAATTTCGACCGTCGCCTCGAATTCATGCCGGGCGAGCATGCCGAGGCCGAGAAGCGCCTCGGTCGCTCGCTGCTCAGCGGGCATTATTTCGAACGCATCCTGGATTGCTCCGCGGCCCTTGCCATCCAGAAGGACCCACTGCTTCTCGACGTCGCCCGGCATTATCTCGGCGGCCAGGCGAAGTTGATCACCACCCGCGTCTGGTGGAGCTTCCCGACGGGCAAGGCTTCGGATGCGGACAAGAACCTCGCCTCGCTCGGCAAATACCATTTCGATCTCGACGACTGGCGCATGCTGAAGTTCTTCTTCTACCTAATGCCGGTCGACGAAGGCACCGGCCCGCATGTCTATGTCCGGGGCAGCCACAAGCGCCGCGCGCTCAAGCATCAGCTGACGCTTCTGGTAGGCCACCCGGCGGGGGAGGTGCTCGACATCTATGGCCAGCAAAGCCCGGTCACGCTGACCGGCGAGGCGGGGTTCGGCTTCGTCGAGGATCCGTTCGGCTTCCACATGGGCACCGTGCCGGCACGCACGCCGCGGCTGATGATGGAGATCGGCTTCGGCGTCTCCAAGCCGTCGCGCCGCCGTTTTCACGGCGAACCGGTCATCCGTTGATACATCGATAGGTCAGCTTCGCCGGATATCCACCGGCATCCAGGCGTTGCGGCGCCTGGCCAGGCGTTGCTCGCGATTTTCGGCATCGAACGAGACAGCGACAGGCTCGCGCGAGAACTGATCGCGGTCATCGAGCGCGTTGATCATGACGATTGCCCTTGCATCGTCACCCTCGCCGGCGATTGCCGCGACGTAGACGCCACAGTCGCGGCAGACGAGATAGTCTGCGGTGCGCATGCCGAAGCGGTAGACTTGCAGCCGTGCCTGATCTTCGACCGAGATGCTCAGGCGTCCGTTCGGGTCGGCCGCCGCGCGCGAGCCGTGCCGGGTGCAGAACGAGCACTGGCAGGCGCGGATTTCCAGTCCGGCCGGATCGAGCGCGCTGGAGAAGCTCAGGCGGATATTGCCGCAATGGCATCCGCCGCTGTGAACGGTCATGGCACTGGCCCTTGTTTCCTGGCACAAGCTATAGAGCCCGTGCCGGCTTCGGAATGGCGCCTCGAAGGTGGCGGCGCCATTCCGCCTGCAAAACCGGATGCCGGCCAGGCGCTTTACCTGTGCTTTACGAGGCGGGCTTGCCGCCGCGCCGAAGATGCTCGTCGAGCCGCGGCATGATCTCGACGAAGTTGCAGGGCATGTGCCGGTAGTCGAGCTGCGCCTTGATGATGCCGTCCCAGGCGTCCTTGCAGGCGCCGGGCGAGCCCGGCAGCACGAAGATGAAGGTGGCGTTGACGACGCCGCCCGTCGCCCGGCTCTGGATCGTCGAGGTGCCGATCTTGTCATAGGAGATGCGGTGGAAGACTTCGGAAAAGCCGTCCATGCGCTTCTCGAAGATCGGCTCCAGCGCCTCCGGCGTCACGTCGCGGCCCGTGAAGCCGGTGCCGCCGGTGGTGATGACCACATCGATTTTGTCGTCCTTCGACCAGCCGAGAACCTTGTCGCGGATCTTTTCGCGGTCGTCGGTGACGATGTCGCGGGCGGCAAGCGTATGGCCGGCTTCGGTGATGCGGTCGGCCAGCGTCTGGCCGGATTTGTCGTCGGCGAGGCTGCGCGTATCCGACACGGTAAGCACCGCGATGCGCACCGGAATGAAAGGCCGGCTCTCGTCAAGCTTCGCCATCGCTCACCTCCATGCTGCGGGTCGCGGCGACGAACCAGTCGGGGTGACGGGCGCGGATTTCGATCGCCGCGCGCTTGGCGACATTGCCGGTCTCGAACAGGCCGAAACACGTGGCGCCCGAGCCGGACATGCGCGCGAAGGCGGCGTCGGCGCGCTTGAGCGCCTTGAGCGCCTCGCCGATCGCCGGCTCGATCGAATGGGCGGCGCCTTCCAGATCGTTGCGTGTCGTCTCCAGCCAATTGCGGATGGCGTGGAAGTCCAGGCGCCTCGGCAGCGGCGGCAGCGCATCGTTGTCGCGACGGGTGAGCGCCCTGAACACGTCGGGCGTCGAGACGGCGACGCCCGGATTGACCAGGACCAGGCCAAGCGCCGGAAACGCGGAGAGCGGCGACACCTCGTCGCCAATGCCGCGCGCGACCAGCGGTTTCGACTTGAGGCACATCGGCAGGTCGGCGCCGAGCGTCAGCCCGATCCGGGCCAGCGAATTACCGTCGATATCGAGCTTCCAGAGCCGCGCCAGGCCGTTGAGCGCGGCCGCCGCGTCGCTGGAGCCGCCGCCGACGCCGGAGGCGATCGGCAGGTTCTTTTCCAGCCTGATGGCCACCGGCGGCGTGTGTTGCGCGCCGGCTTCCCGGCGCAAGGCATCGCGCGCCTTCACCACCAGGTTGACGTCGTCGAGCGGCAGGCCGGCGGCATAGCGCCCCGACACGGAGAATTCATCCTGCTCCGCCGGCTCGATCTCGAGCCGGTCGCCGAAGCGGGTGAAGACGGCAAGACTGTCGATGAGGTGGTAGCCGTCGGCGCGCTGTCCGGTGACATGCAGCGCCAGGTTGACCTTGGCAGGCGCGAGCCACGTCCTGACCTCAACGCCGGGCTCCAGAATGTCGGCTGCTGGCGAGATGGCTTCAGTCCTTGGCGAGACGATATTCGCCGGTCTTGGGATCCTTGACCAGCGTGCCCATCGTGCCGTTCGCCGCCT
>RXJA01000057.1 GCA_003963455.1 Hyphomicrobiales bacterium | reverse complement strand
GGAATTGTTGGTCAGCATGACATAGACCTTGCCGTTGCCGGCATTGGGCTGGATGTCCTCCGGCCGGTCCATCTTGGTGGCGCCGAGCAGGTCGGCGGCGCGGCGCGTCTCGATCAGCACGTCGGCCTGGGAGGCAAAGCCGTTCTCCGCGGTCAGCGGGCCTCGACCGAACACGATCGGCATCCATTCGACCGAACCGTCCTCGGCGAACTTCGCCACATGCAGCGTGCCGTCGTCGAGCAGGTTCATGTTGGCCGCGCGGTCATCGGGATTGAACTTGCCGGCGGTGACGAATTTGTAGACATAGTCGAAGCGCTCGTCGTCGCCGAGATAGAAGACGACGCGGCCGTCCCCGGCGACGATCGATTCGGCGCCCTCATGCTTGAAGCGGCCCATGGCGGTGCGCTTCCTCGGCACCGAGTTCGGATCGTTGACGTCGACCTCGACGATCCAGCCGAAACGGTTCGGCTCGTTCGGCTCCTTGGCGAGGTTGAAGCGCTCGTAATGCGCGCCCCATTCATAGGCGCCTTCCGGTATGCCGAGGCGCTTGTAGTTGGCGGCTTCGCTGTGGCCTTCCGGCAATTCGCCCGAGAAATAGCCGTGGATGTTCTCCTCGGCCATCACATAGGTGCCCCAGGGCGTGACGCCGCCGGCGCAATTGTTGAGGGTACCGATGACCCTGGCGCCGGAGGGATCGGCATTGGTCTTGACGCGGTCGTGGCCGGCGACCGGGCCGGAGAGCGCCATCTCGGTGGTCGACATGATGCGACGGTTGAGCTTGCCGTCGCGCACCACCTGCCATTTGCCGCCTTCCTTGCGGATCTCGACGATGGTGCCGCCATGCGCCGCCATCTCGACATCGACCTGCTCCTTCGAAAGCGGCGCGACCTCGGCCGCCTTCTTGCCTTCCTTCTCGACGATCGAAACGATGCCGGGGAACATCAGATGCGGGTTGGTGTATTCGTGGTTGACGACAAGAAGGCCATGCTCGGCGGAGCCGTCGATCGGGATGTAGCCGACATAGTCGTTGTTGTAACCGAACTGCCTGGCCTGGGCCTCGGCCGACTGTTTTGCCGGATCGAAGTCCGGCGAATCGGCAAACAGCGGATCGCCCCAGCGCAACAGCACGTCGGCATCATAGCCGGGCGCGACATGGTGCTTGTCGTCGATGCCGGCTTCGAGCTCGTCGAATTTGAACGCTGAGCCCTCGGCGGCGCGCGCCTCGTCGGCGGCGACGAGCGCCAGCGGGCTGACGGTGGCGGCGATGGCCGAGACGGCCAGCGAACCCATGAGGAAACCGCGGCGCGAGAAACGCGCGGCGATGATCTCGCCCATCGTGCGGTTGTCGGTCGGGTTGACCGGCGGGCCGTCATTCTCCTCGAGGAGGCTGGTTGGGAAGCGGGTCTCAGGGGTCACGGTCATATTGTTCCTCTGGCTTCTTGAGGTGGCTTGAGCTTTGACCTTTCGACCCCTAATGCGGCTCGATCACATTTTCGTGACATCAGCGTGATCAAACCGTAACGGTTGTTTGCCGGCTGATGAGGCCAGCGCCGTCCTTGCGATAGCCATCCGTGTTCACGCCGCCATCTGGCGCCCGGCCCGCGGTGACGGGTTCGCGACACCCGACTTCAGCCCTCGGCGCGCGCCCGGTCCCCCGCTATCAGCTTGACGGCCTCGCCCGCTTCGGAAACAAGGGCTGCGGCCGGCGTGGCGGCGGCGCTTCAAAAAGGGGACGGCGGGTGAGTTTCTGGGGACTGGCGCAGCTCGGCATTTCGACCGTGATGTTCCTGCTGGCGGCGATGGCCGCCAAGCAATGGGGGATGGCGCCGAGCCTCGCCAGGCTCCTGCTGACGCTGGCGCTCTACACGGCGGGGAACCTGATCATGCTGCGGCTCGTGCGCGAGTTCGGCATGTCGGTGTCGTTCAGCCTATCGGCGGTGATCCAGCTCGTCGCGGTCAATGTCGTGGCGATCGCCTTCTTCGGCGAACGGCTCAATGCTCTCCAGGCGACCGGCATGGTGCTGGCGATCGCCGCCGTCGCCCTGATCACGCTCGGGCCCTATATGCAAAAGCTCTAACCCTCGAGCCTCTCATGAAGCCATCCGTCGGCGCGCTGCTTGCCAAGATCGAATTCCCCCTGCTTCTGGCCGGGCTGGTGATCGCCGGCGGGCTGTGGGGTTTTGAAGAACTGATGGAGGTGGCGCGCGCCACGACGCCGCACGCCTTCGACACCGAGATCCTGCTTGCCTTCCGCCATGCCGGGCAGCCGGACAGCCCGATCGGTCCGCTTTGGCTGCAGGGCGCCATACGCGACATCACCGCGCTCGGCAGCACCGTCGTGCTGGCGCTGGTCACGACCGCGACGATCGTTTATCTCCTATTGATCCGCAGGCCGTCGACGGCGCTGTTCATGTTCGCGGCGGTGGCGGGCGGACAAGTGCTTTCGACCCTGCTCAAGCTTGAGGTCGACCGGCCCCGGCCCGACCTCGTCTCTCACCTCGTCAGCGAGACGTCGCTGTCCTTTCCGAGCGGACACGCCATGCTGTCGGCCGTGACCTATCTGACGCTCGGCTCTTTAGCCGCGCGCTTCCTTCCGGACCGGCGGACGAAGATCTTCGTGTTTGGCCTTGCCGTGCTGGTCACCGTGCTGGTCGGAACCAGCCGCGTCTATCTCGGCGTGCATTGGCCGTCCGACGTGCTTGCCGGCTGGTGCGCGGGCTTTGCCTGGGCCATGCTGTGCTGGCTGGCGGCACGCCTGCTGCAGCGGCGCAAGGTGGTGGCCGACAGCGACTGACCGATAGGTCAGACATGTGAAATGATGCTTGAGCCATTGTAATATTTACAATATGCATCTTTTACAGGTTTCAGAGACGGGTCCCGGCCGATGATCACTGCCGCACAGATGCGCGCCGCGCGGGCGTTGACCGGCATCGACCAGAAGACGCTCGCCGAGCGCGCCGGGGTCTCGCTTCCGACGATCCAGCGCATGGAAGCGAGTGACGGCGTGGTCAGGGGCGTGGTCGACACGCTGATGAAGGTCATCCAGGCGCTCGACGAAGCCGGCGTGGAGCTGCTCGGCGAGAACCAGGCCAGCGAGCGCGGCGGCAGGGGCGTGCGCCTCAAGGCCATCGCGGCGCAGAACCCGCCAGGCTGAGTCGCCAAGGCCGGATCGGCCGGTCGACGGGATGCGTTCTCAAATCGCCGCTTCGATCGGCTCGGCAAGCTTCGGATTGGAGCGCGCGGCGATCAGGCAGCCGGCGACGATGAGGCACGCCCCTGTCAGCGTGGTCCAGGTCACCTTTTCGCCGAAGAAGAGCCAGCCGAACGCGATGGCCCAGATGAAGGCCGAATATTCGGTCGGGATCAGATATTGCGCTTCGGCGCGGGCGTAGGACCAGCTCATCAGGAATTGCCCGGCGAGGGACAGCACCGTCACTCCGATCAGGAGAGGCCACAGCTCGCTCGGCAGCGCAACCGCGAACCAGGGCGCGGCGAAACCGAGGATGATCGCGACGAAGAGGTTCTGGAACAGCATGATCTCGACGGGCCTGGCCAAGAGCGCCTGCCGCCGCGACAGGATCAGATTGTAGGCATAGAACACCGTCGACGCGAGCACCGCGATCGTCCCCAGCAGGGCATCCCGCGAATGGCTTGCCGCCCCGAACTGGCCGGCCAATATGATCGCGACGCCCGCCATGCCGGCCAGCGACGCCCATACCGCCTGCCGCCCAATGCGCTCGCCCAACAGCAGCGCCGCGAGGAGGAGCGCAAACAGCGGCGCGACGAAGCTGAGCCCGATCGCCTCGGCGAGCGGCAGCCTGGCCAGACCCCAGAAGAACAAGACCAGGACGATGCCGACGATCGCGGCGCGCTGCGCATGCAGCCCCAGCACGGGAAGGGTCGGTTTCGAGCGCGGACCGGCCGACCATGCCGCGCCCGCGGCCAGGGCCGCGGCCATGCTGCGCCAAAGCAGCGTATTGTATACGCCCACCGCGATGACCAGGGACTTCATCGCCACGTCCATGCCGGACAGCAGGAAGATCGCCAGCGCGCAGACCAGCACCGGGATCGTCGGGGAAACGGCGCCGCTCAGGCTGGATGTCTTGACGGCTTCGCTCATTGCCGCCGGATAGCCCGGAGCGCAGAGCAGAACCAGATGGCAGCAGGCCCGATATGGCGGTCCAATCCCGCCCGGCGGTCACGGCATCCGTTCGACCCATTGCGCGCGTGTTGGGCCAGGTTCGAACGGGTCGCCGAAATACTGGGTCTCGCGCGCCACCTTGCCGTCGAGGAACTCCATGATCGAGACGGTATAGGACGGCTGCCCGTCATAGGTCAGGACATATTCCGTCACCCAGAGTTCGCCGGCGCCAATGATGCGCCGCACCGCAAAACGCTTGCGGTTCGGCTGTGCGGCGCGGGAGGCCTGGATGTTTGCCCGCCCGCGGATGCGCTCGCCCGATTGCGGATAGTCGAGCACGGCATCCTCACGGTAGATCTGGTGCTCGGCCTCGAAATCATCCGCATCGGAAGCGGCCCAATGGCGATCCAGGGCCGCCCTGATCTCCAGGTCTTGCATGGCAACCTCCTTGAGCCCGCGATGGACCGTGATATCACGGTCCATCGCATGGCTGGTAGCAGAGCGCTCCGAGGCCGCCTCAAAGCGTTTGCTCTCAATCGAGGCTGAGCGCCACGATCTCGCCTTCGCCCATCAGCGGCACATAGATGGTCGCCTTGCCGTCGGTGCCGATATCGGCGCTGCCCGGCTTGAAGGTGGCGACCACCTGCGGGGCGGCGCCGTCATGATAACTATAGAGCGTGCCGGTCATATAGGCGGTGGCGTAGATGGTGTCGCCTATTGCGATGACGCCATCGAGGTCGGCGAATTTTTGCGCGCCCGGCAGCGGCGTGATCTTCCTGGTGGCGAGGTCGACCGACAGCAGGCCGCCGGGCTCGGAGGTGCTAAAATCGGCCTTGTTGATGCCCTTGCCCCAGGACGCGACGATCAGCCTGCCGCCATCGGCGAAGACGCCATTGGGCGAGGCAAGCTGCGCATCCCTGACGAACAGCTCCGGCCTGTCGCCGTCGATGCGGTAGATCGTGTCGGCCAGCATGTCGCTGACATAGACCTTGCCGGCGGCGTCGGCGGTCATGTCGTTGAGGAAGACGGCGCCCGGCACCTCGACGGTCGAGACCAGCTTGCCGCTGGCGAGATCGACGACGCGCACCTTGGTGATGTCGGCGGCATAGAGCCTGCCGCCGGCGATCGCCATGCCCTTGGGCGCGTCCATGCCGTCCACCCAGTGGCTCGAGATGACCTTGCCGTCCATCGACAGAAGCGACAGGTAGCCGTTGCCGTCCGCATCGCCGGGATTGCCGGCGATGTTGGAGACGACGATGCGGTTGCGGGCGGCATCGACGAGCGCCGATTCCGGCTGCTCGAAACCGGAGGCGCGCCAGAGCTCGCCGGCCCGCGCGACGGACATGGCGGCGGCGATGGCGAGGAAGGTTGAAGCAATGAGACGTTTCATGGGTGCTCTCCTGTGATGACGCCGGAGAGCTAAGGTTCCCGATACTTTTCTGGAAGCTGGAACGAGACTAGTATCGCCGCTCGATACCAGATCGCACGAACAGAGGTACAGTCCATGAACGGTCCGATCTTCGAGGCGCTGAAACGGACGCTGAAGGCCAAGGGCCTGACCTACCGGACGCTGGCCGAGCGCATGGGCGTTTCGGAGCCGACGGTGAAGCGCATCTTCCACGAGCGAAACTGCAAGCTGGACCGGCTGATGGAGATCTGCGCGGCGGCGGATGTCGAGCTGGAGAACGTGCTGGGCGCCATGAACCGCGGCCCGGGCCCGGCCAACCGCGTTTCGCCGGAGATCGAACGCCGGCTGGCGGCGCGGCCGGCGCTGCTCTTCGTCTTCATCATGCTTTCGGAGAAATTCACGGCCGAGGGCATCATGCGCTCGCAAGGGCTGAGCGAGGCTTCGATGTTCCTCTACCTGCGTGACCTCGAGGAGCTCGGACTTGTGGCGCTGGGGCGCGGGCTATCGGCGAGGTTGCTCGTCGACACCCCGATTCAGTGGGATTTCGAGGGTCCGCTGAAGCCGCATTTCGAGATGACCAACAAGAACTTCATCGGCTGGGCGATCGGCCATTTGGAACAGGCCGCGACCTTCATCAGCTTTTCCAGGCGGATGCGGCCCGAGACGGCCGAGATGCTGCGGCGTGAGGCCGACGAGTTGGCCGAGCGTGCAAAACTGCTTGCCCATCACGATCAGCACACCACGCCGGAGGACCAGCTTACCGGCTACAAATGGACCTTTGCCTTCGGGGCGACGCCGTTTCCGGCGATCATGCCGATCGGGCCGCATCCGCGGGATGCGGGTGCAAGAGCGGCGAAGGAGAAACGGGCGCTGCCGGCGTAGCTTGGCGTCTCCTTCTTCCCTGTGGGAGAAGGGGAGGATGGTGCTAAGCCGCTTTCGCTCCTTCCTGCTGTGCGGCGAGGTCGTCGCGCGCCTTGCGGGCGAGCCTCTTGGCCGAGCGTTTCGGGCTGTCGCCGAACAGGTCGGCGGCGCCGGCGAGGCAGGCCTTGGCCAGGCTCCTTTCGGAGCGCTTCAAGAGCTTGCGCAGAAGCTTCGTCTCATCTGCGGGGCCGAGCGGCTCGCCCTCGGTGTCGAGCAGGGCGCGCATGACGAAGACGTCGTGCAATTCGCCGAGCTGCTCGCCGAGCTTGTCGACCGCCTTGCGGCGCGCCT
>RXJA01000273.1 GCA_003963455.1 Hyphomicrobiales bacterium | reverse complement strand
GGCGGAGAAGCCGCGCGGCCGGCCGAAATACTCGGTCGCTTCCGCCGTCGAGAAGCCGGCCAGCAGCGTCGCCTCGTAATAGGCGGCGATCTGGTCGGCGCGCTTGATGTCCTTGCGCAAGGCGGCGCCGAGTTCGGCCGGCAGCGAGAAACGCAGGTGGATGGCGCGCTGCAGGCGCAGTTCGCAGTCCTTGTAGGAACCGCCCATCACCGATTTGAACGGCGAGATCATGTCGCCGATGACATATTCGGGCGCGTCGTGCAGCAGGGCGGCGAGGCGCGCTTCGGCCGTCGCCTCGGGCGCCAGTTCACCGTAGAGCGCCTCGACCAGCAGCGAGTGCTGCGCGACGGAGAAAGCATGGTCGCCGCTGGTCTGGCCGTTCCAGCGGGCAACGCGGGCAAGCCCGTGGGCGATGTCGGCGATCTCGATGTCGAGCGGTGAGGGATCGAGCAGGTCGAGCCGCCGCCCCGAAAGCATGCGTTGCCAGGCGCGCGGCGGCGCGCCGGCCCGGTCGGCCGCCATCAGGCCTCCTCCGCGCTGGCCGCGCCTTCAGGGAAGGAGAACTTCGCCCAGGCGGGAATTGCGAGCTTAACCGGAATCGAACCCGCCATGATCGCCTCGCCGGTATCGAGCGCCGCCTGGACGCGGTCGATGCGGGCAATGGCAAGACCGGTCCGGCCGCCGACGGACCCGAGCGCGCCCACCGGCCGGCCGGCAACGGTGAGCTCGGTTCCCGAAGCGGGCAGGGCACTGTCGCCGGACGCGATCAGCACGCGTCGCCGCGCGGTGCCGCGATGCTGCATGCGCGAGACCACTTCCTGGCCGATATAGCAGCCCTTCTTGAAACCGACGCCGCCGGTTTCGTCGAGCAGCACGTCATGCGGGAAGGCATCGCCAAGCTGGTAGTCGCTGCCGCTTTCGGCGACGCCGTTGGCGATGCGAACGGCTTCCCAACCATCTGGATCGCCACCGTCCTTTGCCCCGCCGCCATAAGTACGCCTCACCGCCACATCGCAAAAACGCGTGTCGGCAAGCGCACTTGAATCGGAAGATGAGGCGATTGAATCATCGTCCCATGCGACGGTGACAAGCGCCTGATCCTGCTTGGCGATCTCCGCCTTGGCTCTTAGCCGGTAAAGCATCAGCCGGCGCACGAAATCGTCGGCGATGTCGGCCCGGCAGTCGAGCCGAAAGCCGTTGTCGCCGGCGCGCGAGATCAGGAAATCGAACAGGATCTTGCCCTGCGGCGAAAGCAGTGCGCCGGGCTTTGCCTCGCCGGGCTTCAGCGTGTCGAGGTCGGTGGTGAGGATGTTCTGCAGGAAATGCCCGGCATCGGGGCCAGATACGGAAATGAGCGCGCGGTCTTTGAGCTGGGCAAAGGGCATGGGCGTGAAATCGGCCTGATCTTGCAAAATGGTCGGTCATTACGTAAGCCGGCCACACTCCCCCCGCAAGAGATTGGACCTGCCCATGGCAACCACCTTCGACCTCATCCTGACAGGCGGCACGGTTGTCAATCATGACGGCGAGGGGCGGCGCGACATCGGCGTGAAGGCGGGGCGCATCGCGCGGATCGGTGATCTCGGCCAGGCCTCGGCCGGCCAAACCATCGACTGCGCGGGCCTGCATATCCTGCCCGGCGTCATCGACAGCCAGTTGCAT
This sequence comes from Hyphomicrobiales bacterium, assembly GCA_003963455.1. Classification (GTDB taxonomy): domain Bacteria; phylum Pseudomonadota; class Alphaproteobacteria; order Rhizobiales; family Rhizobiaceae; genus Mesorhizobium. The sequence continues at coordinate 8,061 of RXJA01000273.1, read as the reverse complement.
TTCCGCGAGCCGGGGCTGGAGCACAAGGAAGACCTGGAGACGGGTTCCCGCGCGGCGGTGCTGGGTGGCGTCACCGCCGTCTTCGAGATGCCCAACACCAATCCGCTGACCACCAGCGAGGCGGCGCTCGCCGACAAGGTACGGCGCGCCACCGGGCGCATGCATTGCGACTTCGCCTTCTGGGTCGGCGGCACGCGCGACAATGCCGGCGATGTCGGCGAACTGGAGAGGCTGCCTGGCGCCGCCGGCATAAAAGTGTTCATGGGGTCGTCCACCGGCGACCTGCTGGTCGAGGACGACGAAGGCGTCGCCTCGATCCTGCGCAACACCCGTCGCCGTGCCGCCTTCCATTCGGAGGACGAATTTCGCCTGCGTGAGCGGCTTGGGCTGCGCATCGAGGGCGATCCGTCATCGCATCCCGTATGGCGCGACGAGATCGCGGCGCTGCGCTGCACGGAGCGCCTGGTGCGCATCGCCAGGCAGACGCGCGCGCGCATCCACGTGCTGCACATCTCGACGGCCGAGGAGATCGTCTTCCTCGAACAGCACAAGGATGTCGCCAGCTGCGAGGCCACCCCGCACCACCTGACGCTGAGCGCCGACGACTATGCTCGGCTGGGCACATTGATCCAGATGAACCCGCCGGTCCGCGCCGCCCGCCATCGCGACGGTGTCTGGCATGGCATTTCGCAAGGCATCGTCGATGTTCTGGGCTCCGACCACGCGCCGCATACGCTGGCCGAGAAGGCAAAGCCCTATCCCGCCTCGCCATCCGGCATGACCGGCGTGCAGACGCTGGTTCCGATCATGCTCGACCACGTCAATGCCGGCCGGCTCACCTTGCAGCGCTTCGTCGATCTCTCCAGCCATGGTCCGCAGCGCATCTTCGGCATGGCTAGGAAAGGCCGCATTGCCGCCGGCTACGACGCCGATTTCACGATTGTCGACATGAAGCGGCGCGAGACCATCACCAATGCGCAGGCCGGCTCCAGGGCAGGCTGGACGCCGTATGACGGCAAGGAGGTCACCGGCTGGCCGGTCGGCACCGTCGTGCGCGGCACGCGCGTCATGTGGGAAGGCGAGATCGTGACACCCGGCCAGGGCAGGGCGGTGGAGTTTTCCGAAGCGCTGCCGGCTTAGCGCCCTTCAGTCCCCGGCCACGAAAAACAGCCACTGGCCCGTCGGCGTGATGCCGACACGGTAGAAGATGTAGGCGCCGAACTGCTTCATGTCGTCATAATCGCTTGCGGTGACCAGCTTGAACAGTTCGACACGCTGCCTTGGATCGAGCTTGTCGAGCGGCAGCGCGAAGAAATAGGGCCACACATAGAGTTCCTGCGGCGTGCCGGTGTCGACATGGACATAGCCCGCCGAAAGCACCTCTTCGAGGATGGCAAGGATCTCCTGGCCGTCGCTGTCGCCTGAAAGGCCCTTGAGGAAGGTGATCGGGTCGCCGTCAATGTCGCCCAGCGACAATTGCGTCATGGAATCGCCCTTGCCGATCAGCGGCCTCAGCTTCTCGATGTCGCCGGTCCGGCAGGCCTCGATGATCAGCCCATGCATGCGCCTGACCGGTTCGGGAAGCGTGTTCAGGTCGTAGACGACCGCCGGCGGCGGCGCGTCCGGATCGGCGCGCGGGCTGGTGACGCCGCCATTGGCGGGCGGCGTTTCCGGCTCCGACTTGTCCGTGTCGTCGGCCGGTTGGCCGCTGTCCGAGGGCTTGGTGCCGGGTGCCTCCGGCATCGGCACGGCGCTGCCGGGCGCGGCGCTGTCGCCATTGGCGGGCGGGGCGACAGGGGAAGGCAGGTCCTCGCGCTGGATCTCGCTCAGCGCGTAGGATGGCGTGCTGGCGAGGCACAGAGGCAGCGCCAGGCAGGAGGCGGCGATCAGGATGTTGAGGGCCAGCCCGCGTGGCCGGCCTGACATCGAAAATCTCACCGTTTGCCTCTCCATTGTTGCCAGGCATGGCCCGAGCGGCGCTTTGAATGATCAAGCGCATGGCCATGATGCCCAAACGGGGCGCGCCCGTCAAAAGTCAAAAAGTCGCTGTCAGAACAGATGGCTGGAGCATGATCCCGAACCGAAGGCCAGCGTAGCAAAAAGCGGGAACCGGTTTTCGGAAAAGATCATGCTCCGACAAAAAGCTGGATCAGGATCACGATTCAACGAAACGTCAGCCTGATCTAGTGCCTCAGCCGTCCCGGCTCGAACGCGCCGGCTATCACCTTTTCCCGCATGCGGTCGAGGAGGGCCAGCGCCGAGGTCTCGCCATTGGCGCGCAACATTTCGCCGAAAGCGGTCTCAAGCGCGGCCTCGGCGATGATTTCCGGCTCGATGCCAGCCGACAGGCCCTCCGCCCAGGCTTCGCTGTGGCTCTCGACGGCAGTCAGGCGCTTTTCTTCCCTGACCAACGCATCGATGTCGCTGACACCATGTTCCATTGCGATGTCCACCTTACTGCAAGCGGCGATCCGACGAGGGATCGGGCTTGGGCTCTCAGTTCGTCCGCAGTCTCAAATAAGTCTTTGTAAATACGACATTTTTAGGGTCGAAATCTACTTTGCCGGCAAGACTGCGCTCACTTTGTGCCGAGCTTAGCCGATTAGACCGGCTTGCGGCACCAAAACCTTCAGTTTGAGTTAATTCCACAATCACGCGCTAACGTTTCATTAACACTGTTGCGAAACTGCAACACATGATTGCACCAGAGCGGGACAGGAGACAATAAGGCAGCTCACATTGGCGCCGATTGTCGCAAGAAAATCCGCTCAAAACGCGCGACAGCCGCTCATCCGACCTCAATTGCCGTAGCGGGATGCGATGTCGCGCGACAACGTCTCGCCTTCCTTCATATAGCGGGCGATGGCCTCGGTCGCCGAAGGCGTGCATCGTGTATAGGAGCCGCTGAAGGAGCGGTAGCCGCGGTTGAAGGACGCGATGAAACGGGCGCGCCGTTCAGGATCGGGATTTTCCGATTCGAGCAGCTTTTCCATCTCGACCCGCCACTGGTCGCCCTTCTCGCCGCAGAGATTGCGCAGGAAATGCAGCGACCCCAGCACCTCGGCGAGCCGCATCAGCCCGGGCTCGAAAGGCGCTTCCACGGCGCGCGCCGGAGACGCCGCGACGGCGATGCCTACGGCGAGGCAAGCGGCAATGAGAGAGGCGCGGGTCATCAGGGCCTTGGCGTGAGAGAGCCAAGGCTTTGTGGCGAAACATTTTGTCGCCTGCAAGGCCATTCTGGATGCTCACCGCTCGGCCTCTTGCGCGGGCCCAAGCAATTCCTCGGCGACCGAAAACACGTCGCCGGCAAGCGGCATATCGGCCATTTCCGACAGCGTGTAGAACGCCGCGGTCTCGGCATCGTCGCTGGCCACCGGTTCGCCGCCGGCATAAGCGGCGGAAAACACCGTCAGCAGATAGTCGACCGCGTGGTTTTCACCGCTCCCGTCAATATGGATGTCGCGCAGCGGGCGATAGCCCGTCGCCTCGAGCCCGGTCTCTTCCAGCAATTCGCGCGCCGCCGCCGCGGCGAGCGTTTCGCCCGGCTCGACCTTGCCGCCGGGATAGGCGTACAGCCCTTGCGATGGCGCCCGCCCGCGCTTGACCAGAAGCACGCTGCCGCCGCGCACGACGGCGACGGAGACGGCTGGTATGATCTTGCGCTGTTCCATGGATCGCCGTTTTCCCGCAGCCTGTTGTGGACCGATCGGCCCGACCGGTTTTTAGCCGTTGCGGCGCGGCGGTTCCATCGCCACTTTCAGTGCTCATCGATTGACGAGCCCAGATCCATGTGCGGACGCTTTGCCCTGACCGCCACGCCGGACCAGACCGCCGCCTTTCTCGGCCTGGCCGAACTGGAGGAGTTTCCCGCGCGCTACAACATCGCGCCGACGCAACCGGTGCTGATGGCGCTCGCCGGGCCGCAGCGGGAGCCAGGCTCGAACCTGCCGGACCGCCAGGCGATGCTGGTGCGCTGGGGGCTGATTCCAGCCTGGGTCAAGGACACCAGGGAATTCCCGCTGCTTATCAACGCCCGCTCGGAAGGCGCGCTGGAAAAGGCGTCGTTCAAGACCGCGATGCGCCATCGCCGCGCCTTGGTGCCGGCATCGGGGTTCTACGAGTGGCGGCAGTCGGGTGGAGCCAAGGGCCAGCCTTACTGGATTCGGCCCAAGCAAGGCCGGTTGATCGCCTTCGCCGGGCTGATCGAGACCTATGCCGAACCGGGCGGCTCGGAGATGGACACCGGCGCGATCCTGACGACACGGGCCAATGCCGGCATCGCCCACATCCATGACCGCATGCCGGTTGTGATCGAGGAGCGCGATTTCAGCCGCTGGCTCGATTGCCGCACGCAGGAGCCGCGTGACGTGCTCGATCTGCTCAAGCCCGCCGAGCCCGATTTCTTCGAGGCTGTCCCGGTTTCCGACCTTGTCAACAAGGTCGCCAATACCGGGCCGGAGATTCAGGAGCGGGGCGTCGTCGGGCCTCAGCCCGAGAAGGTCAGGCGCCAGAAGCCCGGCGCGAACGAAGACCAGATGACCTTATTTTAGCAAAGGCTGTATCTTAGCGAAAGCTGCTTGTCTCGAGAGGCTGCATTTGCGGGCCTTCATCTCCAGGGCGCTCTTTGGCGCCCTCATCGCCGGCATCCCCGTGGGGACCGTGCCGGTCGTGCCGTTTCAGGCTGCGCGCGGCGAGACGATCTTCTGCGCCGGCTTCTTCTTCTTCGCGGTATGAAGAAGGGCTGCGACGATGGCCGCCGGGCCGATCGCGCGGTAGTGGCTGGCCAGTGCGGGCTGCGTTTGTCGGCTCTGTTCCTGCTTGCTTCGGGCCATGGTTCTCTTCCCTGGTAACTGTTTCGTGTTCAGCGTTTGCCGGTCGATTCGGACCAAATCGTGACATGTGCGGCGGTCTAGCCGGCGAATGTTTCATCACTGTGCCGACATGTTTAATAAAATGTTTCGACCCGTCTTTACCTGTTATCCAACGATATCTTTCCCGAACACAGCGACTTGACGGCAACACCGGGCGGCGCGATAAAGCCGCCCATGAAAACGTCTTTCGCCATTTGTGGCATTTGCATTATTGGCTAGCCTCGCGCTGGTCCGGACGTTTTCGCCTCATCTTCTCCCAGATTGGACAAACGACCCGGCCAGCAGGCTGGAGTCCGATTGCGCTTGGCGCAAGCTGGCTCCATCCAAACCTAGTTGACCGGGAAGGCACGAATGTCTGACGCATCGAAGGGCCTGCGGCTCTACAACACCCTAACGCGGACCAAGGACGATTTCGTCCCGATCGATCCGCTGAATGTGCGCATGTATGTCTGCGGCCCGACGGTCTACGACTTTGCCCATATCGGCAATGCGCGGCCGGCGATCGTCTTCGACGTGCTTTTCCGTCTGCTGCGCCAACTCTACGGCGAAAAGCACGTTACGTATGTGCGCAACATCACGGATGTCGACGACAAGATCAACGCGCGTGCCTTGCGCGACTTCGGCGCCGAGATCGCGGCCGGAAAGCTCTCGCTCAATGATGCGATCCGCAAGGTCACCGAAAAGACCGCCGACCAGTACCATAAGGATGTCGCCGCGCTCGGCTGCCTGCCGCCGACCTACGAACCGCGCGCGACCGAGTTCGTCGCGCCCCGCGCCGACGGCAAGGCCGACATGCTGTCGCTGATCGGGCAACTGATCTCGCGCGGGCACGCCTATGTCGCCGGCGGCGAGGTGCTGTTCGATACCGCCTCGATGCCGGATTACGGCGAACTGTCGAAGCGCAATCTCGACGAGCAGCAGGCGGGCGCGCGCATCGCGGTCGACGCGCACAAGAAGAACCCGGGCGATTTCGTACTGTGGAAATTGTCGAACCCCGAAGAGCCCGGCTGGGAGAGCCCGTGGGGCAGGGGCCGGCCCGGCTGGCACATCGAGTGCTCGGCCATGTCTGCGGCTTATCTAGGCGACGTCTTCGACATCCATGGCGGCGGGCTGGACCTGATCTTCCCGCACCATGAGAACGAGATCGCCCAGTCGCGCTGCGCCCATGGCACCAAGGTCATGGCCAATGTGTGGATGCACAACGGCTTCCTGCAGGTCGAAGGCCAGAAAATGTCGAAGAGCCTCGGCAATTTTTTCTCGATCCATGAGTTGCTGGAGACCGAGACGTTCGGCGGCCGCAAATGGCCTGGCGAGGTGCTCAGGCTGGCGATGCTGATGACGCATTACCGCGAGCCGATCGACTTTTCCGTACGCAAGCTGGAGGAGGCGGAGAACACGCTGCGCAAATGGAAGCGCGCCGCGGATACAGCGCGCTACGAAGCACCTATTCCGCATGACTTTGTGAAAGCACTTGCAGATGATCTTTCAACGCCAAATGCTTTTTACGTTCTAGCACAGCTAGCTTCTGATGCGAGTAGAGGCCTTGGGTTAGGGGGCTCGGAAACTCCTTTTGCAGAAATTGACGGTGATCCAATCGACGTCGAGTTCAAATTGGATGCCGCTTCGTCATTAAAGGCGGCGCTGGCATTCCTCGGCTTTGATATCGGCGCGGCCAAGGTGGACGAGGCGGCGGTCGCCAAGGCGATCGCGGATCGTCTGGAGTTTATCGCGGCGAAGAACTGGGCCGAGGCTGATCGCATCCGCGACGATCTTCTGGCACAGGGCGTGCAGTTGAAGGATGGCAAGGACCCTGTCACAGGCGAGCGCGTGACGACGTGGGAGATCAAGCGGTGAGGATGGATGCCTCCATACGGGAGAGGTTAGAGCGAGGCCCCCCTCTCTGTCCTGCCGGACATCTCCCCCTCAAGGGGGGAGATTGGATGTCGCCTTGGCTTTCGCCAATCGCCGACGTTGACGATTGGGTGCCGTCGGCGAAGCTGCTGATCTCCCCCCTTGAGGGGGAGATGCCCGGCAGGGCAGAGAGGGGGGCCTCGCGATGACCCATCATCGGGTATCTCCCGCCAATCGCGGCAATGCGCGCAAAATGCGCAAGGCCATGACAGATGCCGAATTGAAGCTTTGGAATGAGGTCCGTGCTGATAGGCTGATGGGAATGGCATTCCGACGCCAAATGCCCATAGCTGGCTACATCGTCGATTTTGCCTGCCCCAAGAAGAAGCTGATCGTCGAACTGGACGGCTCGCAACATGCTTCGCCTGATATCTCGGCTTCCGATGCAACGCGAACTGCGGAGCTCCAGGCTCTAGGCTGGACCATCCTGCGCTTCTGGAACGACGACGTGATCCGCGATATCGACAATGTCTGCCAGCACATCGTCATCGTGGCCGGCCTGGCCGTCGCGCCCGCGACACCAACGGAGGAGCTCGTCCCATGATCGATCATCTCGGCATCACCGTCGCCGATTTCGACGCATCCAAATCCTTCTACGACAAAGCGATGGCGCCGCTGGGCGCTTCGCTGCTCTATATGGTGCCGGCGGAATATACCGGCGGCGCCAAGGTCGGCGGGTATGGCCGCGACCGACCGGTGTTCTGGCTGAGCGACAGCACGGACAAGCCGGGATCGACCCAGCATGTCGCCTTCACAGCGCGCAGCCGCGCCGAGGTCGATGCCTTCCATGCGGCGGCGCTTGCCGCTGGCGGCAGGGACAATGGCGGGCCGGGCCTGCGCCCGCACTATCATCCCAACTATTACGGCGCCTTCGTCCTCGATCCCGACGGCAACAATGTCGAGGCGGTCTGCCATGACCCGGAGTGAGCTGATGACTGGGAGTGTGCCATGAGCCTCGACAACCGGCCGATCTACACCGGCGGCTGCCAGTGCGGCGCCGTGCGTTTCCGCGTCGAGGGCGCGCTGGGCGACGCCTCCGTCTGCCATTGCCGCATGTGCCAGAAGGCGAGCGGAAATTTCTATCTGCCGCTGGTTTCGGTGCGCGGCGCCACGCTCGACTGGACGCGCGGCGAGCCGAAACGCTTCCGCTCGTCCAATGCCGCCTTGCGCGGCTTCTGCCCCGAATGCGGCACGCCGCTGACCTTCGAGGCGCCGGACGGCGTGGCGCTGGCGATCGCCGCCTTCGACGATCCGACCGGCATCGCGCCGACGATCCAGT
>RXJA01000248.1 GCA_003963455.1 Hyphomicrobiales bacterium | reverse complement strand
GAACGCCCCGACCTTTGGGAGGCCGTCCACCGCCTGCGCTACAAGATCTTCGTCGAGGAGATGGGATGGACCGATCTTGACCGTCCGGACCAGCTCGAGATCGACCAGTTCGACCATGACGAGGCCGAACACCATCTTGTCATCCGCAATGGTGAACTGGCTGGTTACCAGCGCATGCTGCCGACGACACGGCCGCATCTTCTGACCGACGTGCTGTCGGATCTCTGCGAGGGGCCGTCCCCCTCGGGAGCGAACGTCTGGGAACTGACCCGCTACGCGGTGGCCCCGGGCTTTCGCGACGGCAAGCGCGGCGTCTCCACGGTCGGCACCGAGCTGATCGCCGGCTTCGTCGAATGGGGCCTCAAGCGCTCCGTCAACCAGGTCATCATCGAGTTCGAGCCGATGTGGGTGCTGCGGGCGCTGCAGCTGCACTTCCTGGCAAAGCCGCTAGGCTACCAGCGCACCTATGGCAACCAGCAGGTCGTGGCGACGTTGCTCACCTTCAGCGAGCATACGCTAGAGGTCGTGCGCGCCCGCCGCAACCACTTCCTGCCGGTGCTGACCAGGGGTTATCCAGGCCAGCTCGGCCTGAGACAGGCTTCGTGAGCGGGGAGGTGGACATGAGCTTCCATCCCGAACCGGAACTGCGCGGCCACACTCTGGTAGTCACGGTGTCCTCGCATGATGGCCGGCCGGTGCTCGACAGGCATGCCTATGCGAGCCTGGCCAGGACCTTCCACGAGGCCGCTGTCAATGACGAGGTCCGCGTCGTCATGCTGCGTGGCCTTGCCGGGTGTTTCTGCCTTGGCGGCGACTTCTCGGAGTTCCTCGACGCCACCAAGCACCGAGAGCTGATCGCAGCCGTCACCGACATGTTCCGCATGTTGGCGACCTTCCCGAAGCCTGTGCTTGCCTGCGTCGACGGCGATGCCGTCGGCGTCGGCTGCACCATCCTGTTCCACTGCGACATGGTGATCGCTTCGAAGGGCAGCACCTTCAGGGTGCCGTTCGTCGATTTCGGCCTGGTGCCGGACGCGGCGACCAGCATCCTGGCGCCCCAGAAGCTCGGCTATGCCGGCGCCTTCCGCTTCTTCTGCCTGGGCGACACGCTCGGCGTCGAGGATGCCAAGGCGCTCGGCCTTGTCGGTGAGATCGTGACGGAAGGCAGCGCCGAGGAGGCAACGCTGGCGAGGGCGAGGCATCTCGCCAAGAAGCCGGTGGCTGCATTGCTGCAGACGCGGAGCCTTCTCAAGGGCGACACGGACGTGCTGTGCGATCGTATCGACCATGAGATCACGCTGTTCCAGCAGGCGCTTCAGGATGACGCTACGCTGAAGCGGCTGCAGCGGATCGCTCGCCTGGCAGCCTGAGGCAAAGCAAACTCAGCGCCGCGCCAGCCGGAAGGCGCGCGGCGCTGTAACCAGAGCATGATCCCGAACCGAAGGTCAGCGAGCGCAAAAAGCGTGAACCGGCTTTCGGAAAAGATCCAGCGGTATTGTTTGATGCACGCCGCCGCCCAAACCGCCTCGAGCCCGAGGGCATGCTTTTTGGGCGACATGCATCAATCCTTCAGGAATTTGGGCCCTTCGCCGATGATCTTCTTGTCGGACTTGCCGACGGCATCGGGGTCGCGGCCGTCATAGGGCAGCGACAGAAGGATACGCTGGATCACCGCAAGCCGGGCGCGGCGCTTGTCGTTGGCGCGCACGATGATCCAGGACGAGAACTCCTTGTGCGTGCGCTCGATCATCAGGTCGCGGGCCTTGGTGTAGTCGTCCCATTTGTTGACGGCCGCGATGTCGATCGGCGAGAACTTCCAGCTCTTCAACGGCGACCAGCGGCGGTCATGGAACCGCTCGAGCTGCGTCTCGCGGCCGATGTCCAGCCAGAATTTGAAGAAATAAATGCCTTCGTTGCAGATCATCCGCTCGAAATGCGGCGTCTCGTCGAGGAATTTCTCGTGCTGCCCGGGCGTGCAGAACCCCATGACGGGCTCGACGCCGGCGCGGTTGTACCAGGAGCGGTCGAAGGTGACGAATTCGCCCGAAGTCGGGAAATGGTCGACATAGCGCTGGTAGTACCACTGCCCGGCCTCCGTCGACGTCGGCTTGGTCAACGCCACGTTGCGTGCCGTGCGCGGGTTCATATACTGCCGCAGCACGAAGATCGTGCCGCCCTTGCCGGCTGCGTCGCGCCCCTCGAAAAGCGCCATCACCCGTCCGCCGGTCGCCTGCAGCCAGGCCTGCGCCTTGACCAGTTCGATCTGCAGCCGCTCGAGCTCCTTTTCGTAGTCTTCGACCTGCATCTTCTTGTCGTACGGAAAACCGCCGGCGGTGAGCTTGTTGTCCTCGATCCAGTCCGGAAGCACCGGATTGTCGATGTCGAACTCGCGCTCCTTGCCGCCGATCTTGATCTTGATCGGTGCCGTGGCCGGCGCTGCTTCAGCCGTTTCCGAGGCTTTTTTCATCCAGACGAACCTTTCCAGTTTGCGGACTCATGCTATGGGAGCCTGTGCGGCGTGCCCATCCGGGCGCAGAGACGCTGTAGCATTTTGATTTTGCGCATGAACCTTCGCGAAAATCGATCCCGATTTTCAGGGCCGCGTGCGCCAGGCCAGTCCAGCGAGCCGCTGACCGGTCGACGGGATGCGGGGTAGCGCGGGCCTATGGCAGAGACGGGCGCGGGGCAGGACAGCAGGGGGCAGGCCATGGCGGCGCGGCTTTGGCGCAACCGCTGGCTCCTTGGCGCGGGCATTGCCGCGATCCTTGCCGTCTACGCTTTCGCCGGCGCCTCCGCCTATGTGCTGCTGCTGGCCCTGGCCGTGTTGGCAATCGCGGCAATGCTGCCTGCCGATGCCGAGCGCCAATCAGCCGACGCGGCCGCCGCGATCGAGGCCAGCGGGCTGCAGCGGCTTTCCGGCGAGTATCTGGCGGCTGCTGTCGCCGATCCGCTGATCATCTTCGACCATTCCGCGGCAATCGTTCACGCCAACGCCGCCGCTTTCGCCGCCTTCGGCGGCCTGGCGCCGGGCATGTCCCTGGCCTTGAAGTTTCGCGCGCCGGAAATGCAGGCATTGCTGGACAGCATCCTGTCCGGGCAGGTCGCCGCCGATGCCGTCGACTACACCGAGAAGCTGCCGGTGGAACGGACATACCGGGTCAGCGCGTCCACGGTGGGCCATGCCACCGGCCTCTATGTGCTGGTGTTCAAGGATCAGAGCGAGACGCGGCGCATCGATCGCATGCGGGCCGACTTCATCGCCAACGCCAGCCATGAGCTGCGCACGCCGCTCGCCTCGATCGCAGGCTTCATCGAGACGCTGCGCGGGCCGGCCCGCAACGATCCGGCGGCGCGCGACCAGTTCCTGCAGATCATGCAGAACCAGACCGGCCGCATGGCCCGCCTGATCGACGATCTGCTCTCGCTCTCGCGACTGGAGATGAAACCCTATCTGAGGCCCGGCACGGAGGTCGATCTTCGCCAGACGATCGACAGCGTCATCGATTCGCTCGGGCCGCTGGCCGCCGAGAACGGCGTCGTCATCGAGCGGGAGTACGCCGACGGGCGGCTTGTCGTTCCCGGCGACCGTGACGAACTGTTCCAGGTCTTCGAGAATCTCCTGGAGAACGCCTGCAAGTATGGCCAGTCAGGCGGACATGTAACGGTATCGATTGTCGGCACCGAGGACAGCCAGCAGCCGGGCTTCGACGTCACGATCAGGGACTACGGCCCGGGCATCGCCGAAGAACACATCCCGCGCATAACCGAACGCTTCTACCGCGTCGACGTCGAAAACAGCCGCACCCAGAAGGGCACCGGACTTGGCCTTTCGATCGTCAAGCATATATTGACCCGTCATAACGCAAGATTGTCGATCAAGTCGGAAGTCGGCAAGGGCGCGGCGTTCACGGTTCATTTGCCGGCTCGCTGATCGTGTACCCGTCGCCAACCGAGATTTTCTTCTTTCTGTCACGCGGTTCGCGTATCAGCGGCAGATTGAGGGAACGCGCAAGCCGGCACAAACCGGGAAGGCATATCCATGCAGTCCGTCCACACAGTCAGTGCCTATGATGAAGAACTGAAATTCCTGTCGAAGCGCATTGCCGCGATGGGCGGCCATGCCGAGCGCATGGTCGAACAGGCCGTCGCGGCCCTGGTCAATGTCGACCATGGCCTTGCCCGGAAAGTCATCCAGGATGACCTCGTGCTCGACGAAGGGCAGCGCGAGATCGACGACAAGGCCATCGTCATAATCGCCAGGCGCCAGCCGATGGCGACGGATCTTCGCGAGATCGTCGGCGCGATCCGCATCTCAGCCGATATCGAGCGTGTCGGCGACCTCGGCAAGAACGTCGCCAAGCGCGTGGCGTCGGTCGACGGGCGCCAGCCGAACAGCCTTTTCCGTGGTCTGGAGGCGCTTGCCAACCTGGCGTTGACGCAGCTCAAGGAAGTGCTCGACGTCTACGCCTCGCGCTCGGTCGAGATGATCGGCCTCGTGCGCGATCGGGATGACCAGATCGACGCCATGTACACCTCGCTGTTCCGCGAGCTTTTGACCTACATGATGGAAGATCCGCGCAACATCACGCCCTGCACGCACCTTCTGTTCTGCGCCAAGAACATCGAGCGCATCGGCGACCATGCGACCAACATCGCCGAGACCATCTACTATATCGTCACCGGTGATCAGATGCCCCCCGAGCGGCCGAAGGGAGACAAGACCGACAAGGTCGTGCTTCCAGGCATGGTATCGGCTAAGTGAAGTCAGGCCCTCTCGAACGGCTTTCTAATTTAGGCTAAGCTTTTCCGGGCACGGCGATTTTGTCAGTCGCAGTCTCGGGAGGTTTGCGATGGAACAAGTTCGAAACCTGACCCCGGCCCCAACGTCGGGCATCATAGCGTCCAGCGTCTATTCGGGCGGCAAGCGCGTCGCCGACATCGCGATCGAACAGGCCGGCGAATGGGCGGCCAAACCCGGCCATGTCGTCTGGATCGGCCTGCTCGAGCCCGATCGCAACCTGCTGCTGAGGGTGCAGGCGCAGTTCCACCTGCATGACCTGGCGATCGAGGATGCCGAGCATCCGCACCAGCGGCCCAAGATCGAGCAATATGGCGATGCCCTGTTCATCGTCGCCCGCACCGCGCAACTGATCGACGGCCGCGTCACCTTCGGCGAGACGCATCTGTTCGTCGGCACCGGCTACATCGTCAGCGTCCGGCATGGCCCGTCGACCTCCTATGCCGCCGTGCGCCAGCACTGGGAAAGCTGCCCGCACTCGCTCGCCAAGGGCGAGGATTTCGTCCTTTACGCCATCCTCGATTTCATCGTCGACAACTACATGCCGGTGCTGGAGCAGATCGAGGACGAGGTCGAGGCGATCGAGGACAAGGTGCTGTTGAAGCCCATGACCGGTTCCGATATCGAGCGTCTCTACATGCTGCGGCGCGATCTGCTGCGGCTGCGCAACGCGGCGCTGCCTCTGGTCGAGGTCTGCCGGCGGCTGACCAGCGCCGACCTGCCGCAGGTCCATGCCGCCATGCATCCGCTGTTCCGCGACGTGACCGACCACATCCGCACCGTGCAGGAAAAGATCGATTCCTTGCGCGAGGTTCTGGCCTTTGCCTTCGAAGCCAGCCTTCTCGTCGGGCAGAGCCAGGAAACCGCCATCTCCAAGAAGCTTGCCTCATGGGCCGCCATTCTGGCGGTGCCCACGGCCTTCGCCGGCATCTACGGCATGAACTTCTCCGACATGCCGGAGCTGAAGATGGAATATGGCTATCCGACCGTGCTCGCGGTGATCGCGCTGATCTGCGCGTTCCTGTACTGGCGGTTCAAGAAGAACGGATGGCTCTGAAATAGGGGAGTAAGGCAGTAGGGCAGTATGTTAGGGAATTGCCAAAAGCCGCGCTGCCCAGCACAACCTTTCACCTATTGCCCTACTGCCTTACTCCCCTATTCCCCTACTGCCTTACTCCCCTATTCCCCTTACCTTGCCCTGCGCCGTTCAGCCGCCGGCTGGAACGCGACACGGGAGTGGTACTTGCAGTACGGTCCCGTTTCGGCGGCGTCGTTGCCGCAGAAGCTGAAGTCTTCCGATAATGGATCGCCGTTTGGCCATTTGCAGGTGCGTTCGGTCAGTTCGACGAGCTGCAGATTGCGCGAGATCGGCACCACGACGTTCTCGACCGGGCGGATGTAGTGGCGGGCAACCGGTTCGGCGTCGAACTGTATCTGCAGCGCCGTTGCCCCGACGGAGGCCGTCACATGGCGAGAGGTGCTTGCGGCGCGGGCCACCGACTTCTGTATCGAGGCTCCCTGTACCGTCTTCTTCTGGCGTGCCGGGGCGGCCGTCGCGCGGCCTCGGCCCGACAGCTTCAGGCGGTGCACCTTGCCGATGACGGCGTTGCGGCTCACTCCGCCAAGCTGTGCGGCAATCTGGCTCGCGCTCAGACCCTCCGACCACAATTTCCTGAGAAGTTCTACCCGCTCGTCAGTCCAGTTCATGGGGCCGCGCTCCTATGAAGCGTGCGGTGGTCAGAATCCGTCCCCGACCCGGCTCCCGCCGGGTAAACAACACCACATATACCGGGTGATTTAGGTCCGCCGCACGAAATCTAGCTATTTCTCGACTACAAATACCTTATGCGCTGACTCGGTGACAAGAGTCCCCAGGGCAACACGATTCGGTTTTTTCGGTTTTCCCCAACTTGCCGGTCCACTTATCAGCCGGCGTGGCGCCAGGGACTTGCCACGCGCTTCTGCGTGACGTTTTCGTTGACTTCATGGCCGAAAAACATGATAAGCCGCAAAGGCCGCCGCATTGGCGGCTTTTTTGATTTCC
>RXJA01000041.1 GCA_003963455.1 Hyphomicrobiales bacterium | reverse complement strand
ATCATCGAGGACAGCCCGGCCGATTTCGGCGGCTACCGCCCGAAGAATTTCGACATGGGCTACCAGGGCGATGTCTCGATCCGCCAGGCGCTGCAATTGTCGCTCAACGTGCCGGCGATCCGCGTGCTCGACGCCGTCGGTCCGGCGCGGCTGACGGCGCGGTTCCGCCAGGCGGGCGTCAACCCGATCCTGCCGGTCAACGAGGCGCCGGGCCTGGCGATCGGGCTTGGCGGCGTCGGCGTGACCTTGCGAGACCTGGTGCAGCTCTATACGGGGCTCGCCAATGGCGGCAAGATGCACACGCTGCATGACGGCACCGAGCCGTCGGATGCCCCGCGCACCACCGCCACCATCCTCGACGACCAGGCAGCCTGGCAGATCAACGACATCCTGTCCGGCGTGAAGCCGCCGGAAGGCGCCATGCAGCGCGGCATCGCCTACAAGACCGGCACCTCCTACGGCTATCGCGATGCCTGGTCCGTCGGTTTCGACGGCCGCTACGTGCTGGGTGTGTGGGTCGGCCGCGCCGATGCCAGCCCTGTCCCTGGCCTCTCGGGCTATGTCTCGGCGGCGCCCATCCTGTTCGAAGGTTTCGTCCGTTCCGGCCTTGCCAGCGTGCCGCTGCCCGGCCGGCCGCCCGGCGTCTTCAACCCCAAACGCGATGAACTGCCAGTGACGCTGGCCCGCTTCGGCGCCGGTGCCGACGGGCTGGTGCAGGCCACGGCCACCGAGCCGGCGCCGACCATCATCTTCCCGCCCAACGGCGCCCGCGTCGATCTCGGCACCAATTCGGCCGACGCCACGCCGCTGGTGCTGAAGCTGCAGGGCGGCCGCCCGCCGTTCCGCTGGCTCGCCAACGGCAAGCCGCTCGCGGGCATCGACCGTCGCCGCACCGCGACCTGGCAGCCCGACGGCACCGGCTATTCGACACTGACGGTGATCGACGCCGCCGGCCGCGCGGCGAGCGTGAAGGTGTTCGTTGAGTAGAAGACGGCAAGCGATTCAGGCGATTGTGTTTTGCGCATTGCTTTCGATCGCCGGCCCCCTCGCAGCGCTTGGCGATCCCCTGCCCGCCGGCTTTGTCAGGCTGGCCGATGTCGATCCGACCATCCGTCAGGACATCCGCTACGCCGGCATTGAAAATTTCCTGCACCGCAAGGCCGATGGCTATGACGCGCCGGCGTGCATCCTGACCGCCCCGGCGGCGAAGGCGCTGTCCAGCGTCCAGAAAGCCATGACCACCAAGGGCCTGACGCTCGTCGTCTTCGACTGCTACCGACCCGCGCGAGCCGTCGCCGACATGGGCAAATGGACGCGAGAAGGCGGCCCGCCGGATCCGCAATGGTATCCGACCGTCCAGCGCGGCGATCTTATCGCCAAGGGCTATGTCGGCACGTTTTCCAGCCATTCGCGCGGCTCGACGGTCGACCTCGCCATCGCCGAGCCTCGCAAGAAGAGCAACGTCCATCCCACCTGCGGCGCGCCGGACGGAGCCATGCTCGACTTCGGCACGGGTTTCGACTGTTTTGACCCAAAGAGCGAGACCGCCAGCACCTTGATCGGCGTCGAAGCCGCCTCCAACCGCAACATGCTGCTTGCCGCCATGCGCGCCGCCGGCTTCCGCAACTATGCACGCGAGTGGTGGCACTTCACGCTGGCGAAAGAGCCTTACCCAAAACAACGCTTCGATTTTCCCGTCACCGCCAATTGAGGCGCGAGGCTTGTCCTGCTCCCGACGGCTTCTAACTAGCCCGGCGGATGGAGAGCCATGCCTTCGGCGTTTGAGGAAGTTGTTTCCTCGATTGGCCGAAGGCCGGCGAAAAATTGCTTCCAGGAGGTGAAAAAGGCAACAATCAATGCATCTAAATTCTATAAACTCGGTAGAGTTCGCAGCAGTTCAACGGAGGCGGGAATGACCAAACCTCATTTCAGGAAACTGCTCGGCGCGCTGGTCGCCACATCTGTCCAGTTCGGCACGCTCGGTTTCGCGTTCGCCGACACGACCATTCTGAACGTGTCCTACGATCCGACACGTGAACTCTACAAGGCCTATGACGAGACCTTCGCCGCGCACTGGAAAGCCGAGACCGGCGAGACGGTCACCATCCAGCAGTCGCATGGCGGATCCGGCGCCCAGGCCCGGGCGGTGATCGACGGCCTCGATGCCGACGTGGTGACGCTGGCGCTCGAAGGTGATATCAACGCCATCGTCTCCAAGTCGAAGAAGATCAATCCCGACTGGCGCAAGAAATTCGAAAACAATTCAGCGCCTTACACCTCGACCATCATCTTCCTGGTGCGCAAGGGCAATCCCAAGGGCATTCATGACTGGAGCGATCTGGTGAAGGACGGCGTCCAGGTGATCACGCCGAACCCGAAGACCTCGGGCGGCGCGCGCTGGAACTATCTGGCGGCCTGGGCCTATGCCAATGCGCATGACGGCAACGACGAAGCCAAGACCAAGGAATTCGTCGGCAAGCTCTATGCCAATGCACCGGTGCTCGACAGCGGCGCCCGTGGCTCCACCGTCACCTTCGCCCAGAAGGGCCTTGGCGACGTGCTGATCGGCTGGGAGAACGACGCCTATCTCGCGCTCGACGAATTCGGCTCCGACAATTTCGACATCGTCTACCCGCCGACCTCGATCCTGGCCGAACCGCCGGTCGCCGTCGTCGACGCCAATGTCGACGCCAAGGGCACGCGCAAGGTGGCCGAGGCCTATCTTTCCTATCTCTATTCGAAGGAAGGCCAGACGATCATCGCCAAGAACCACTATCGTCCGGCCAAGCCCGAACTGGTCCCGGCCGAGGAACTCGCCAAGCTGCCGCAGATCAAGCTGGTCACCATCGACGACCCGCAATTTGGCGGTTGGAAGAAGGCGCAGCCTTACCATTTCGGCGACGGTGGTATATTCGACCAGATCTACAAGCCGGCCCAGTGAGAGGCCCAGCCTCGAAGACTTTTGACTGCAATCTGGTTGAGTAAGAAGGGACGATCCAGAACAGCATGACCACAGCACCCGCTCACGCGGGGTGGCGATTCAGGCAGCCGAGTGTCATTCCGGGTTTCGGACTGACGCTCGGCTTCTCGCTTGCCTACCTCACGCTCATCATCCTCATCCCGCTCTCTGGGCTCATCTGGCGCTCAGCTTCGCTTGGCTGGACCGATTTTTGGGCTTTGGCCACCGACCGGCGCACCCTCACGGCTCTCAAGATCAGCTTCGGCACGGCCTTCATCGCCGCCGCCATCAACGTCGTCTTCGGCACGCTCGTCGCCTGGGTGCTGGTCCGCTACCGTTTTCCCGGCCGGCGCGTCGTCGACGCCATGGTCGACCTGCCCTTCGCGCTGCCCACCGCGGTCGCCGGCATTGCGCTGACCACGCTCTATGCTCCCACCGGCTGGCTGGGCAAATTGCTGATGCCGCTCGGCCTCAAGGTCGCCTACACGCCGCTCGGCATTGTCGTGGCGCTGGTCTTCATCGGCCTGCCTTTCGTCGTGCGCACCGTCCAGCCGATCATGGAAGAAATCGACAAGGAGGTCGAGGAAGCAGCGGCCACGCTCGGCGCCAGCCGCTTCCAGATCATCACCCGCGTGCTTCTGCCCGGCCTTGCACCGGCCATCATCACCGGCTTCTCGCTCGCCTTCGCGCGCGGCGTCGGCGAGTACGGCTCGGTCATCTTCATCGCCGGCAACCTACCTTACAAATCCGAGATCGCGCCGCTTCTGATCGTCATCCGGCTGGAGGAATACAACTACCCGGCGGCGACCGCGATCGCCGCGATCATGCTGGCGCTGTCCTTCACGATGCTCCTGGTCATCAACCTCGTGCAAACATGGAGCCGCAAGCGCTATGGCTGACCCCGAGATCAAATCCTACGAACCATTGCATGAGAGCCGGTCGGCCGCGGTCACTGAAAGCCGCCCCGTCCGCATCACGCTGACGGCTGTTACGCTGGTTTTTCTCGGCGTGTTCCTGCTGTTGCCGCTGATCATTGTCTTCAAGGAGGCATTCGCCAAGGGCGTCGGCGCCTATTTCCAATCGCTGGGCGATGCCGACACGCGCTCCGCCATCCGCCTGACGTTGCTGGTGGCGGCGATCTCGGTGCCGCTCAATCTCGTCTTCGGCCTTTCGGCCGCCTGGGCCATCGCCAAGTTCGAGTTCAAGGGCAAGGCGTTCCTGACCACGCTGATCGACCTGCCCTTCTCGGTCTCGCCGGTCATCTCCGGCCTGGTCTATGTGCTGCTCTTCGGCGCGCAAGGGCTGCTCGGCGAATGGCTGAAGGCGCATGGCATCCAGATCCTGTTCGCCGTGCCCGGCATCGTTCTTGCGACCGTCTTCGTCACCTTCCCCTTCGTCGCGCGCGAGCTCATCCCGCTGATGCAGGAACAGGGCAATGGCGACGAGGAAGCAGCGCTCTCGCTCGGCGCCAGCGGTTGGCAGGCCTTCTGGTATGTGACGCTGCCCAACGTCAAATGGGGGCTGCTCTACGGCGTGCTGCTCTGCAACGCGCGCGCCATGGGCGAGTTCGGCGCGGTCTCGGTGGTGTCGGGCCACATACGCGGCCTCACCAACACCATGCCCCTGCATGTCGAGATCCTCTACAACGAGTACAACGCCGTCGGCGCCTTTGCGGTGGCTTCGCTGCTCGCCGGCCTGGCGCTGGTGACGCTGGTCTTGAAAACGCTTCTCGAGATGCGCTACGGCGCCGAGCTTGCCGCGACGCGCGGACACTGAACAATAGCTGGTGCCCGAAATGCCTGGCGTTTCGGGATAACGGCAGCATGGAACGAACCGAGGGAATTGCATGGAAGTTCGCGTCGTAAACGTGCGCAAGGAGTTCGAGCGGTTTCCGGCGCTCCACGACGTGTCGCTCGACATCAAGTCCGGCGAGCTCATCGCCTTGCTCGGGCCCTCGGGCTCCGGCAAGACGACGCTGCTTCGCCTGATCGCCGGCCTGGAGCGGCCGACCAAGGGAGCGATCTTCTTCGGCGACGACGACGCCTCGCAGAAGTCGATCCAGGAGCGCAATGTCGGCTTCGTCTTCCAGCACTACGCACTGTTCCGGCATATGACGGTCGCCGACAATATCGGCTTCGGCCTGAAGGTCCGCCATGGCGCGGCACGTCCGCCGGCGCAGGAAATCCGCCGCCGGGCGCTGGAGCTGCTCGACCTCGTCCAGCTGTCGGGGTTGGAAAAGCGCTATCCCGCGCAGCTTTCCGGCGGTCAGCGCCAACGCGTGGCTTTGGCCCGCGCCATGGCGATCGAACCCAAGGTGCTTCTGCTCGACGAACCGTTCGGCGCGCTCGACGCTCAGGTGCGCCGCGAACTGCGCCGCTGGCTGCGCGAGATACACGACCGCACCGGCCACACGACCGTCTTCGTCACGCATGACCAGGAAGAGGCGCTGGAGCTCGCCGACCGCGTCGTGGTCATGAGCCAGGGCCGCATCGAGCAGGTCGGCACCGCCGACGATATCTACGACACGCCGAACTCGCCCTTCGTCTACTCCTTCATCGGCGAGTCGAGCTCGCTGCCGGTCAAGGTCGAGAATGGCGAGGTCTGGATCGCCGACCGGCCGATCGGCCTGCAGGCGCCGCATGCGCCGCCCGGCGAAGCGATTCTCCACTTCCGTCCGCATGACGTCGACCTGCTCGACGGCTGCAGCGGCTGCATCGCCGGCACGGTCGCCGCCAGCCGCCGCGTCGCCGGCACCAGGCGCGTCGAGCTCGAGATCGGCGGCGAGCGCCAGCGCGTCGAGATCGAGCTGCCGGTCGACCATCCCGCGGCGCAGAAGAGCCGCGTGGCGTTCAGGCCCAAGCGCTGGAAGCTTTTTCCGGCTTCCTGAGGGAGGTCTTCCGCTGCCTTCCGGTTGTTGGCTTCGCCTTGAATCCGCCCGGAAGAAAATCCTACCAAAGAGCTGTTTTGGCGAGATATTTTCCCGACCTTCGCCCACCTCTCGGAGCGCGTGCCTCGTCGCACCGGGCTTTCCCCACTATGGTCTCGCAATAGCTTGATCCATTTCCAAGGAGCCCATTTTCATGAAGCGTCTATTGCTCGGCCTCGCGGCTGTTGCCGGTCTCGTCCTCGCGTCCTCCCAAGCCTGGTCGGCCGACAAGCTTTTGAATGCATCTTATGACGTCGGCCGCGAGTTGTTCGTCGACATCAACAAGGCCTTCGTCGCCAAGCACCCCGGTGTCACCATCGACCAGTCGCATGCCGGCACCTCGGCGCAGGCGCGCGCCATCGCGGAAGGTCTTGCCGCCGATGTCGTCACCTTCAACCAGGTCACCGACGTCGACTTTCTGGTCAAGAAGGGCCTCGTCTCGGCTGACTGGCAGAAGGATTTTCCGGACAACGCCTCGCCCTTCTACTCGCTGCCCTCGTTCCTGGTGCGCGCGGGCAACCCCAAGCACATCAAGGACTGGAACGATCTGGTGCGCGACGACGTGCAGGTGATCTTCCCGAACCCGAAGACATCGGGCAATGCGCGCTACACCTATCTCGCCGCCACCGCCTACGCCAAGGAGGTCTTCAAGGGCGACGACGCCAAGGTCAAGGAGTTCATCACCAAGCTCTTCAACAACGTGCCGATCTTCGACACCGGCGGCCGCGCCGCCACCACCACTTTCGTCCAGCGCGAGATCGGCGACGTGCTGATCACCTTCGAGTCGGAGACGCGCGGCATCCGCAAGGAATATGGTGACGACAAGTTCGAGCAGGTCACCCCTTCGGTCAGCCTGCTGGCCGAGTTCCCGGTGGCGATCGTCGACAAGGTCGCCGACGAGCATGGCAGCCGCG
>RXJA01000052.1 GCA_003963455.1 Hyphomicrobiales bacterium | reverse complement strand
CGCCCGCATGCCGTTGGTCGGGTCGAATTCCTGCCAGCCGGCATCGCGCCCGCACCAGGCCTTGACCCAGGCATGCATTGCGTCGGCGCCTTCGAGCCTGGGCTTGCCCTTCGGCGGGATGGTGCGCAGGAAGCCGCTGACATAGCCGGCCGGAATGCCAAGTCCGCGCAAGCCGGCGATCATGATATGCGAGAAATCCTGGCAGACCCCGCGCTTCAGCGCGAAGGCGTCGCTGGCCCGCGTCTGCACCGTGGTCGCCTTGCCGTCATAAGCGAAATCGCGATGGATGCGGTTGCAGAGATCGACCGCGGTAGCCACCACCGAAGAGGCCAGGCTGTCATGCGCGTAGGCGGTGATCGCCGCATCGATGCTGGCGTGATCGCTGGCGGCGAGGAAATGATGCGGCGCCAGGGGCGACAGGGAGCGCACCAGATCGAGCTCGGACCTCAGCCCTGCTATGTCGGGCGAAACATCGAGACCCGGCTCGGGCCGCGTGACCGAGACGCGCGCGTTCATCCGGATGTCGAGCGTCTCATGCGCCTCGCGAAAGGCGATCGACGTGACGTTGTTGCCGAAGAAGTCAGAAAAATCGGCGCGCTCTGCCGGCATCGGCTGGAAGGACAGCGAAGCGGCGATGACACGCTGTATGCCGGCGATCGTCTGCGGCATCACGCGCACCTGGTGGCGCCCGCCGCCGGCGGCGGCTGCATAGTCGTAATGCAGATGGAGTTTGATGTCGTATAGCATCTAACCGAAATAGGCTCGGGCGAGACTGTTGTAGAGATCGCCGATCTGGCCGGCGAAGTCGTCGAGCACCTTGGCGCTCATGTCCGACGGTTCCATGACGGCTATCGCCGTGTTGAGCTGCAGGATTTCCTTTGCGGCCGGCGACATATGCCCCTCGCCGCCGACCGATGGCAGCATGCCGATCTCAGCCTTCAGCCGCTCGAGCTGGAACAGGATGGAGCGGGGATTGAGCGGGTCGAGCGCGAGCAGGTCGATGACCGTGCGACGCCCGGCCTGCACCGGATATTGCCTGCGATGGGTCATCACGCTGTCGCCGATCTCCAGCATCATGTCGAGAGCGCCTTCCGGCGCCCCGTCCCTTGTCAGCCGGCTGAGCGTGCGGGCAATCTGGATGCCGCGTTCCAGCCTGCGGCCGATCTCCAGGAAACGCCAGCCGGTGAAGCGGTACATGTTCTCGTGCAGCAGGCCGGAAAAGCCGGCCAGCTTGCGTAGCATCACCGTCATCGCCCGCGTCGCGTCGTCTCCGGGCGCGACCGTGTCCGCGAATTTGTGGATGGTCTTCGACAGATCCTTCAGCGCAAGCCAGCCATCGGGCGAGAAGCGGTCGCGGATCTGGCCGGCGCTGTAGACCGCGCTGTCCAGGGTGCCGATCAACCCCAGCGGTATCGCCGCTTCGACCTCGATGCCGTACGGCTCTAGATAGTCCCTGATATAGGCCAGCAGCGGCATCTCCGGATCGGACGTCTCGGCAAGCCGCACATGATAGGCGCGCAGCACGCGCACCGTGTCTTCCGAACGCTCGATATAGCGTCCGAGCCACATCAGGTTCTCCGCCGCGCGGCTGGGCAGGCTGCCCGGCATGGTGCGGATGAAACTCTCATGTTCCTGCGGCAGCAGCGTCTCGCGCTCGACCGGACTGTCGCTGACCACCCAGACATCCGCCGCCTGGCCGCCGCGCTGCATGGCGATCGCCGTCGGATCGAGCGAGAAGCCGACGCGGGCGAAGCCGCCAGGCATGACGGTCCAGCCTTCCCGTGTTCGCGCAAGATAGACACGCAGGCTGGCGGGCCGCGGCTCCAGCAGGCCGCCGACGAACACCGGCGTGGTCGACAACGTCACCGCCTCCTGGCCGACGAAACCGGCGCCGTCCGCCTCGATGCGCGCGACAAGTTCGGCCCGCTCGCCGGCCGAAAGGGACGATCCGAGCCGGGTCGCGCCATCGTCCTCGAAGGCAAGCCGGGTCGACAGCGCCGGGCCGACGACCATGTGGTCGATATTGGCAAGCACATGATCGCGCTCGCCCTGCTGCCCGCACCACCACGTGGCGATGCTCGGCAGTTTGAGCTCCTCGCCCTGCAGTTCCCGCGCGATCCTGGGCAGGAAGGAAAGCAGCGCCCGCGTCTCCATCAGGCCGGAGCCGAGCGCGTTGACGGCCGATACCGTACCCCGCCGGATCGCCTCGACCAGCCCTGGCGTGCCGATCTGCGAGTCCGGCTTGAGCTCGAGCGGATCGGCGAAGGCGGCATCCAACCGCCGCCACAAGACGCCGATCGGCATCAGGCCGGAAACGGTTCGCACCATCAGCCTGCCGCCGGAGACGGTCAGGTCCTCGCCCTCCAGCAGCATGATGCCGAGATAGCGGGCGATGTAGGCGTGCTCGTAATACGTTTCGTTGAGCGGGCCGGGCGTCAGGATGGCGACACGGCCGCCGGACTCCTTCGCCATGCCGTTCAGCGCGTCGCGGAAGCGGCGGAAGAAGCCGGCGAGGCGATGCACATGCATCTCGCCATAGATGTCCGACAGCGCACGCGTGGTGGCGACGCGGTTTTCAAGGGCGAAGCCCGCGCCCGACGGCGCCTGGGTGCGGTCTCCCAACACCCACCAGCGGCCATCCGGGCCACGGCCGAGTTCAAAGGCGACCATGTGGAGGAAATGCCCGCTGGCCGGCCGGACGCCGGCGATGGGGCGCAGATATTCCGGGCTCGCCGCGATCAATCCGGCTGGCAGGATGCCCTTCTCGATCAGCCGGTTCGGCCCATAGATGTCGGCCAGGATCGCCTCGAACAGGTCGGCGCGCTGGACCAGCCCGGCGCTGATCTCGGCCCATTCGCTCTCCTCGATCAGCAGCGGCACATACGCCAGCGGCCATTCCCGTTCATTGGCGCCGGCTTTGTCATAGACCCGGTAGTAGACGCCGGCATCGCGCAGATACTGGTCGGCGCGGGCAAAACGCTGCCCGAGCCGCTCTGGCCCCAAACCGTCGAGCGCGTCGATGAAGGAGCGCCAGGCCGGACGCGGGCTGCCCGACGCGTCGACCATCTCGTCGACGACGCCCGCGATCGGCCGGTAGCGTTCCAGCAGGCTCTGCGCCCGCGGCCTGCCGCTCGCCCGCTTGTGATTCCCCTTGGCCATTGTCGATCAGAGTCTTGCCGGCCGTCTGAGGTCAAGGGTCATTGGAAACTCTTCAGAGGCTTCTTCGTTGCGCAGCGCATAGCCGCCGGGGGTGTGGCCGCGCGGTTCGAACCGGGCAAGGCGCCGCGCCTCGGCCTCGTTGCCGTTCACCGGGAAGGTGTCGTAATTGCGGCCACCCGGATGCGCGACATGGTAGACGCAGCCGCCGACCGGGCGGCCCGACCAGCGGTCATAGATGTCGAAGACCAGCGGGGTGTTGACCGGCAGGGCCGGATGCAGACCGGAGGCCGGTTGCCAGGCCTTGAAGCGCACACCCGCCACGGCGACCTCGCGATTGCCCGTGACCTTCATCGGCACGAGGCGCCCGTTGCAGACGATGGCATGGCGCTCCGGATTGAGGCCTTCTGTCCGCACCTGCAGCCGCTCGACGGAAGAATCGACGAAGCGGACCGTGCCACCGATCGCCCCTTGCTCGCCCATCACATGCCAGGGCTCCAGCGCCTGCCGCAGTTCCAGCTTGACGCCGGCTTGGCTTACCTCGCCGCAGAACGGAAAGCGGAATTCGAGCTGCGCGGCAAACCATTCGGGACGGAAGTCGAAGCCGTTGAGGCTCAGGTCCTCCAGCACGTCGAGGAAATCCGCCCACACATAATGCGGCAGCATGAAGCGGTCGTGCAGCGACGTGCCCCAGCGCACGAAGCGGCCGTCCAATGGATTCTTCCAGGCCCGGGCGATGATCGCGCGGACCAGCAATTGCTGGGCAAGGCTCATGCGCGCATTGGGCGGCATCTCGAAGCCGCGGAACTCGACCAGCCCGAGCCTGCCTGTCGGACCGTCCGGAGAGAACAGCTTGTCGATGCAGATTTCCGAGCGGTGCGTGTTGCCGGTCACGTCGGTCAAGAGATTGCGGAACAGCCGGTCGACCAGCCACGGCAAAGGGGCCGTGCCCTTATCCGGATGCGGCACCTGCGCCAGCGCGATCTCCAGCTCGTAAAGCGAATCGTGCCGCGCCTCGTCGAAGCGCGGCGCCTGGCTGGTCGGGCCGATGAAAAGGCCGGAAAACAGGTAGGACAGCGACGGATGTCGCTGCCATTGCAGCACCAGGCTCTTCAACAGGTCGGGCCTGCGCAGGAACGGGCTGTCGTTCGGCGTCGCGCCGCCGACCACGACATGGTTGCCGCCGCCGGTGCCGGTGTGGCGGCCGTCGATCATGAACTTGTCGGCGCCGAGCCGCGACTGCCGTGCCTCCTCGTAAATGGCCGTGGTTGTCGCGACGCAATCGCGCCAGTTGGCGGCGGGATGGATGTTCACCTCGATGACACCCGGATCCGGCGCGACGCGGATGACGTTGAGGCGCGGATCGTGCGGCGGAGCATAGCCCTCGATATGAACCGGCACGCCGATGGCCTTCGCCGCATTCTCCGCCGCCGCGATCAGTTCGAGATAGTCCTCGAGCGCCTCGACCGGCGGCATGAACACGCATAGCCGGCCGTCGCGAGGCTCGACTGAGAGCGCGGTGCGCACCGCGCCCCCGATCTCTGTGAGCTGCTGCTCGACGCGATCCTGCTGGGCGGTGGCGGCGGTGAAGGACACGGACTGCTGCCGGCGTGCCATTTCGTCCGCCCCTTCCAGTTCAGCCGGCGACGGCTGGGGCAAGACAGCTTCGCGCGCCGGCAGCGCCCCGCGCGGCACGGACGGATCGACCGGCACGATATAGGGGAATTGCGCCGGCGGCACATAAGGCAGCGTGCCGAGCGGCAGGCGATAGCCGACCGGTGAGTCGCCCGGCACCAGGAACAGCCTGCCCCTCCGCGTTCTCCATTTCTCCGAGCGCCAGCGCTGGCCAGCGGCCTGGCTGTTCCAGCGCTGCACCGGCAGCACATAGCCGGATGGCTTGGTCAGCCCGCGCTCGAAGACGCGCGCCATGCGGCTGCGCTCTTCCGGGTCTTCCAGTTTCGAATTGGATGGATCGACATTGTCCGGCAGCTTGCCTTCCTTGAGCAGCCACTCGGCCGGGTCCTCATAGGCCTCGTTGACCATCGACCTGTCGATGCCGAGCTCGCCGGCGATCGCCGTGAGCAGGCTTTCGGCCTGTTCGGGACCCACCGCGGCACCGCCCTTCTCCCGCGCGATCAGCGACGGATCGCGCCAGACCGGCTCGCCATCGGTGCGCCAGTAGAGCGAGAAGGTCCAGCGCGGCAGGCTTTCGCCCGGATACCACTTGCCCTGCCCGTAATGCAGGAAACCGCCCGGCGCGAAGCGCTCCCGCAGCCGGCGGATGAGCTCGTCCGCCTTGTCGCGCTTGGTCGGACCGACGGCCGCCGTATTCCACTCGGCGGACTCGAAATCGTCGACCGACACGAAGGTCGGCTCGCCACCCATGGTGAGCCGCACGTCTTCCTCGCGCAGAACGGCATCGACCTTGCTGCCGAGAGCATCGAGCGCTTCCCAGCTTTCATCCGAGAACGGCTTGGTGATGCGCGGATGCTCGGCGATCCGGTCGACCCGCATGTCGAAGCCGAAATCGACATTGGCGAAGCTTGCCATGCCGGAGATAGGCGCGGCATTGCGGAAATGCGGCGTCGCCGCCAGCGGCACGTGACTTTCACCGGTAAGCAGGCCGGAAGTCGGGTCGAAGCCGATCCAGCCGGCGCCGGGAATATAGACCTCGCACCAGGCGTGCAGGTCGGTGAAGTCGACAGCGGTTCCAGGCGGCCCATCGAGCGCGACCAAGTCGGGCTTGAGCTGGATCAGGTAGCCCGAGACGAAGCGCGCGGCGATGCCGAGGTTACGCAGGATCTGGACCAGGAGCCAGCTCGAATCCCGGCAAGAGCCCTTGGCGGCGGCAAGCGTCTCTTCTGGCGAATAAACGCCTGTCTCCATGCGAACGATGTAGGCGATCTCGCGCTGCAGCCTCGCATTGAGGTCGACCAGGAAATTGACGGTGTTTGCCGGGCTGCGGTCGATGCTCTCCAGGAACTTGGACAGCCGCGGCCCGGCTGGTTCCGGCGTGCGGTAGATGGCGAGGTCTTCCCTGATCTCTTCCGGGTAATCGAACGGAAAGGTCTCGGCGCTCTCCTCGACGAAGAAATCGAACGGATTGTAGACCGTCATGTCGGCGACGAGGTCGACTTCGATCTTGAGCTCGTTGACCGGCTCCGGGAAGACGAAGCGGGCGAGGAAGTTGCCGTAGGGGTCCTGCTGCAGGTTGACGAAGTGGTTTGCCGGTTCGACCTTCAGCGAATGGCTGAGCACCTTGGTGCGCGAATGCGGCGCCGGCTGCAGCCTGATCACCTGGGGGCCGAGAACCACCGGCCGGTCATATTTGTAATGGGTCAGGTGATGGACGGCTGCCAGAATTGCCATGGTGCCCCGAAGTTCGGCGTTTCAGTCGCCGAACCCTGACATAGATGCTGGCCATTCTCCAAGCAGAGATGTTGCGCTGCACCTAATTTAAGCAGCGTTGCCGGCTCAGAAAAACGCCTGGATGCCCGTTTGGGCGCGCCCGAGGATCAGCGCGTGCACGTCATGCGTGCCCTCATAGGTGTTGACCGTCTCCAGGTTCTGCGCGTGGCGCATCACGTGATAGCCGATCTGGATGCCGTTGCCACCATGCATGTCGCGGGCCTGGCGGGCGATGTCGAGCGCCTTGCCGCAATTGTTGCGCTTGACGATCGAGATCATCTCCGGCGCCAT
>RXJA01000286.1 GCA_003963455.1 Hyphomicrobiales bacterium | reverse complement strand
GAAGACATCACGGACGAGAACAAGCGTTCCTCCAAGCATCGGGCACTGGAATATATGGGCCTGACGCCTGGAACCAAGATCACCGACATCGAGCTCGACCGCGTCTTCATCGGCTCGTGCACCAATGGCCGAATCGAGGACCTGCGCGCCGCCGCCAAGGTGGTCGAGGGCAAAAAGGTCAATCCGCGCGTCAACGCCATGATCGTGCCGGGCTCCGGCCTGGTGAAGGAGCAGGCCGAGGCCGAAGGCCTCGACAAGATCTTCCTTGCCGCCGGCTTCGACTGGCGCGAGCCGGGCTGCTCGATGTGCCTGGCCATGAACGACGACCGGCTGAAGCCACACGAGCGCTGCGCCTCGACCTCGAACCGCAATTTCGAGGGCCGGCAGGGCTTCAAGGGCCGGACCCACCTGGTGTCGCCAGCCATGGCCGCCGCGGCGGCGATCGCCGGCCATTTCGTCGACATCCGCGACTGGAAGTAACGGCTCGGCTTTGGATACTGCAAAGGGGCCCGGACAACGACGTCCGGGCCTTTTGCTTTCCGGGATCTATCTGCGAACGATCTCGTGAAACTCCTCACGCCGGCCAGGCTCGTCGGCGGCGACGACCAATGCCAGCTGCCGCTCGTCGAAGATCTTGAACCATTCGTCCCACTCGACAAGCTCGTAACCGCCGGCGTTGATCGGACGTTCAGGACGGTCGGTGTCTTCATAAGCCTGCTGTCCAAAAACCAGCCGCAGCATGGCTTGCGTTCCGGCCTCGGGCGAGACGTCGACGATGGCCGGAAAGCCCGCGCGCGCCGCTGCCCAGGAACGGATTTCATCGTGATCGGTCAAAGTGATCGTGTCGGCCATCGCAATCGTCTCCCGTGTCTCCAGTCTGGCCGGACAACGCCGCTCCGGCAGCCCGGTTCCGCATGTCTTGGCGACGTATTTAGAGCAGGGCTTAACCGCTTGTTTGGGCTTGGGTCCTAGTATCTCCCCCTGGGTGAAGTTGGGGAAAGTCGCGGTCCTTTGGACACCGGTCTGCTCATAGTGCTGCTCAATTCGACGATAGCGCTGGCGCTGGGCGCCGCGTTCCTCGTGCTGTGGTCCTATCAGCGCCATCGGCCTTATCTCGGCGTCCTGGCGGCGAGCTATGTTTTCGCCGCGGCCGGGTTCCTGTTCCAGCACTTCAGCTTCCCGGTCGGGCTGGCGCCGTCCAAGTTCCTCTCCAATCTGTGCTTCTGCCTTGCCGCGTGCTGCCTGGTCGGCGCCGTCGTCGCGCGCCATGGCCGGCCCGTCCCTTACGCCGGGATCGGCGCGCTGGCGGGAGGCGGCATGGCCGCATTCTGCTGGTTCCTGTTCGTCCAGCCGGACCTGACGTGGCGCATCCTCGTCGTCAATTTTGCGCTCGGCGGCATCAGCCTGTTGGCCGCGGCCGAGCTGCGGGTGGTGCGCGGCAACGGCCCGACGGAAAAGATCCTGTTCGCGCTGGCGCTGCTTTCCGGGCTGAACTTCTTCGCGCGGACGTTGGCGGTCATCATCGCGCAAGGACCGTTCAAGAGCTATGACCAGCTCTATGCCTCGTCCTACTGGACGACGGCGCTGCTGTCGCACGCGCTGTTTTCGCTGCTGATAGCGCTGTCGCTGTTCACGGCGGCGGCGCTCGACGTGGTGAAGGCGCTCAAGGCCGAGACCCGCACCGATCCGTTGTCGGGCATCCTCAACCGCCGCGGTTTCGATGAGCGGTCGGCCCAGCTGCTCGATCAGTGCGGCAAGGCCGGCTTTCCCGTCGCCCTGGTGCTGGCCGATCTCGATCACTTCAAGGCGTTGAACGACCAGCACGGGCATGAGGCCGGCGACCGGGTGATCGCCGACTTCGCCGCCAAGCTGCGTTCGGCCACCGGCGCGCGCGGGGCCGCGGGCCGTATCGGCGGCGAGGAGTTCGCCGTGCTCCTGCCGCTCTGCGACCTTGCCTCGGCAAGGCTTTTTGCCGAGGCGATCCGCGCCTTCTATTCGGCCGGCGCGATCGATGGCCTGCCGCCCGGCGCCAGGGTCACGGCAAGCTTCGGCGTCGCCGCCCGTTCCGGCACGGAAGGGCTGATGCCATTGATGCGGCGCGCCGACGAGGCGCTTTACAAGGCCAAGAAGAACGGCCGCGACAGCGTGCGCTTATCTTACGAGCGGCCCGAAACCATTTTCGTTGCCGAGTCGCTCGCCATCGGGTGAGGCAAATCCATGGCGAAAATCGCCGTGGCCGACCGCCGCACGCTCCCAGGATGACATTCGGTTGGATCGCCATCCTGACCCAACTCCTTGTTGGAGCATGATCCTATCCGAAAACCGGTTCCTACTTTTCGGATCATGCTCCAGGTTGTTCCACGCAACTCAGGGGCGCATTAACGTGTTCTTCGCCCGTCGATGGTTTTCTATCCGGAAGGTCCGACGAAGGAAGACATGGGCAGCGCCGATTTCATACTTTTAATCAACATGCTCGTCGCCGGGCTCCTTGCGGCGGCGTTCATGGCAGTTGCCGTCTACGGCACCAGGCCGGTGTCGGCGCGCTGGCTTGCCGGCAGCTACGTGCTCGGCATGGTCTATTGCGTCGTCGAGATCAGTATACCCGTCTTCGCGGACGCCCGCGTGCCGGTCGTCACCGCCTTTGCCGTGTTCCTGGGCGCGACCATCGCCTTCAATGGCGGGCTGGCCCACAAATATGGCGTGCGGCCGCCCTGGGCACCGATGCTGAGTTTCCTGGTCGTTGCCTCGGTCGCCGTCTATCTGGTGCAGGACCTGCCGCGCCAATCGATCACGCGCATGATGGCCTACCAGCTTCCCTACGCCGCCATGCAGTTGGCGGCGCTGGGCATCGTGCTCTCTTCCCGACAAAGGCTGGCTTGGCTCGACCATGTGCTGGCGCTGGTGCTCGGCGCCAGCGCCCTGCAGTTTGCCTCCAAGCCGTTGATCGCGGGGGCGTTGGGTGGCTGGGGCGCCGACCCGCAGGCCTATGTCACGACCAGGTACGCGCTGGTGTCGCAATCGCTTGGCACCGTGTTCGCGCTGGCGCTGGCGCTGCTTGCCTTGGCCGTCCTGGTGCGCGACGCGCTGGCCGAGGCGACCTCGAAATCGGAGACGGATGCATTGTCGCGGCTGTTCAACCGCCGCGGCTTCGAGCGCCACGCCGGCCTTGCCATGCGGGACGCCGTCCGGCGGGGCGTGCCGGTTGCCTTGGTGACCGCCGATCTCGACTATTTCAAGAGCATCAACGACAATTATGGCCACGCCTGCGGCGACCGCGTCATCGAGACGTTCGCCGGCTTCCTGCGCGAGGCCGCCGCCGAGCACCATGTCGCGGGCCGTATCGGCGGCGAGGAGTTCGCCATCATCCTGCCCGGCACCAATCTTGCCGCCGCACGGCTGTTCGCCGAGGGCGCGCGCAACGCGTTCGGCGCCTTGGCGATCGAGGGCCTGCCCGCCGACCATCGCTGCAGCGCCAGCTTCGGCGTTGCTGAGCTCGTCGCCGACGAGGGTTTTGCCGATCTCTTGCGGCGCGCCGACGCCGCGCTTTACGAAGCCAAGAATGCCGGCCGCGACTGCGTGCGCGTGTCAGGCGCGCCGCGGCGCCGCCAGACGCCGACGATCTTCAACGGCAAGGGCTGAGGTTGGGCATCTCGCCGTCGGAAAGCCCGTACATGTAGGAGCGGCCTTTGACGAGCACCGGCGGCTGGTAGCAGCCCGGCGCGCCAGGCTCGTCCGCGTCGTCATAGACGACATCCGGCTGGCCGGCGCTGGTGAATTCGGAAAGCTTCTTCGCAAGCTTGCCCTCGCCGACGATGATGCGCTTGTAGCCGGCGGCGCTGTCGATGACCAGATTGCCGAAGGAATCGGCATAGACACGGTCGTGATGGCGCAGTCCCGCTTCCGCCGGCGCGGCGATCGTCATGACAAGCGCCGCCAGCGAAGCGCCCGCGAGGCTTGTCCGCACTGAATTCGAACGCATGTCGCTCTCCCCTTGGTCGGCGCGGCAGGTCGCGCCCAAAATTTGGTTCGAATCGGAAATTAACCTTTTCTTAACCTTTGTTAAGAGGCGGAGTCGCTTCGACGCCGGTTCTCAAGGAACATGGTTAATTTCGGCGGGCCGGCTCTTGCCCGCCACGGAGCGGCCATGGAGCCGGGCCGACTCGGCGTGAACTTGATCTTGATGGGCCGCATGGCTAGAGCATGATACCGAAAAGTGTGGAGCGGTTTTCGGACGACATCATGCTCTATCTCTTTTGACTTAGAGCCGGATGATTTCAGGCCGGCTCGACCGGAAATAATCCGGCTCCGGCTTGCCGCGCACGAAAGGGGCAGCGCATGAGCTTTGGCCACACGGTTCGGGTGTCGATCACGATCCCGCTGCTTCTCGCGGCAGCGGCCTGCGTGCCGCAGGACAATGCGCCCAAGGCGGCCAATGTCGCGGCACCCGCTGTTTCGCCCGCTCCGGCCCCGCCACCCGGCGCATCCGCGACGGCGCCTGCACCCACGGCACCCGCGAACTCCGCAACGCCTCCGGCGGTTGCCGCGCCCAAGACGCCTGCACCATCGGCGACCAAGATCATCACCGACCTGACCGTGCCGCGATCCGGCATCGGGACGGCCACCTACAGATGCGGCAATGGCGGCATGATCACCATCCAGAATCTCGGCTCGTCGCTGCGCGTGGTCCGGCCGGACGGCACGGCCGAGGAGTTCGCCGCCTCGCCCGCCAACCAGAGCAGCCGCTACCAGGAAGCGGCGACGCATGACGCAATCGTGATCGACGGCCGCGAGGCGCTGGTGATGAAGAGGGGGTCCACCCCTCAGACCTGCAGAAGATAGCGAGTGCGCTGCGCTCCCGCGCAATGAGGGTATTGCCGCGCTGCAGCGACGTTGCGCCGGCTTCAAAACAGCCGCTAATCGATTGAAGCGCTGGGCTGCAAATTTGTCAGACTAAATGATGTTTCCAAAACGATTTTCCGGCTTTGACGCGGTGCAAAAAGAGCATTAGAAACCGCCTGTCCGGAGCCATATATCAGGGCGGCAAACGCCGCATTCCCATCACGGCTTCAAGGATGCCGAACTGGGGGAGCCATGAGCAAATCACCAGCCACCCGCGCAGTTGCCAGACATGAACGGCCGCTCTCGCCGCATCTGACAATCTACCGGCCGCCGATCACGATGACGATGTCGATCATCCATCGCATCACCGGCGGCGCGCTTTATTTCGGCACGCTGCTGGTGGCGGCCTGGCTGATCGCCGCCTCGAGCTCGCAGGCCGCTTTCGAGTGGGTCGACTGGGCCTTCGGTACCTGGCTCGGCCGGCTGATTCTCTTCGGCTACACCTGGGCGCTGATGCACCACATGCTTGGCGGATTGCGCCACCTCATCTGGGACACCGGGGCGGGATTGGAGAAACACACGGCGTCCAGGATCGCCTGGGCGACGCTCGCCGGCTCGATCGTGCTGACGCTCTTGATCTGGATCGCCGGCTACATGGCGCGGGGAGGACTGGCATGAGCGGCAACACCACCGATATGCGCACGCCGCTCGGCAAGGTGCGCGGCCTGGGGTCGGCCCGCGAGGGCACGCAGCATTTCTGGCGCCAGCGGCTGACGGCGATTGCCAACATCCCGCTGCTGCTGTTCTTCGTCGGCTTCCTGATCGCGGTCAACGGCCACGGCTACACGGAAGTGCGGGCAGCACTCGCCAACCCGTTCGTGGCGCTGGTGCTGGCGCTGGTGCTGATTTCCGGCCTCTATCACATGCGGCTCGGCATGCAGGTCATCATCGAGGACTATATACATGGCGAAGGCATGAAACTGGCGCTGATCGCGCTCAACACCTTCTTCTGCGTGGCAGTCGGCGTCGCTTCGCTGTTTGCCCTGCTCAAACTCGCATTCGGAGGCTGAGGCCTTGGCCAAGGATACAAGCAACACGGCTTCCGCCTATAGTTTTGTCGACCATAAATTCGACGTCGTGATCGTTGGCGCCGGCGGCGCCGGCCTGCGCGCCACGCTCGGCATGGCCGAGCAGGGATTGCGCACAGCCTGCATCACCAAGGTGTTCCCGACGCGCTCGCACACGGTGGCGGCGCAAGGCGGGATCGCCGCCTCGCTCGCCAATATGGGCCCCGACAATTGGCAGTGGCACCTCTTCGACACCGTCAAGGGATCGGACTGGCTGGGCGATATCGACGCGCAAGAATACATGGTGCGCGAGGCGCCCGCGGCGGTCTACGAGCTTGAGCACTACGGCGTGCCGTTCTCGCGCACGGAAGAAGGCAAGATCTACCAGCGGCCCTTCGGCGGCATGATGATGAATTTCGGCGAGGGCCCGCCGGTGCAGCGCACCTGCGCTGCCGCCGACCGCACCGGCCATGCCATGCTGCACACGCTCTACGGCCAGTCGCTGAAGAACAACGCGCAGTTCTTCATCGAATATTTCGCGCTCGACCTGATCACGGAGCCGGACGGCACCTGCACCGGCGTGGTGGCCTGGAACCTCGATGACGGCACCATCCACCGTTTCTCGGCCAAAATGGTGGTGCTGGCGACCGGCGGCTATGGCCGCGCCTATTTCTCCGCCACTTCGGCGCATACCTGCACCGGCGACGGCGGCGGCATGGCGGCAAGGGCAGGGCTCGCGCTGCAGGACATGGAGTTCGTCCAGTTCCACCCGACCGGCATCTATGGGGCCGGCTGCCTGATCACCGAAGGCGCGCGCGGCGAGGGTGGCTATCTCGTCAATTCCGAGGGCGAGCGCTTCATGGAGCGCTATGCGCCGTCGGCCAAGGACCTCGCCTCGCGCGACGTGGTCTCGCGCTGCATGACGATGGAGATCCGCGAAGGCCGCGGCGTCGGGCCGAAGAAGGATCACATCTTCCTGCATCTCGACCATCTCGAC
>RXJA01000040.1 GCA_003963455.1 Hyphomicrobiales bacterium | reverse complement strand
CGAAGATCGAGAACGGCATCACCTCGCCGTCGCTGACGACATTGCAGGCGCTGTCGCGGGCGCTGGGCGTTCCGGTGACCGCCTTCTTCAGGCGTTTCGAGGAAGAGCACAGCGCCGTCTTCGTCAAGGCCGGCGAAGGCGTCGACGTCGAGCGGCGCGGCACGCGCGCCGGCCACCAGTACAACCTGCTCGGACATATCGGCGCCAACACCAGCGGCGTCGTCGTCGAACCCTATCTCATCTCGCTGGCCGAGAATTCCGACGTGTTCCCGACCTTCCAGCATGCGGGCATGGAATTCCTCTACATGCTCGAAGGCGAGGTCGTTTACCGGCACGGCAACAACCTCTATCCGATGAAGCCGGGCGACAGCCTGTTCTTCGACGCCGACGCGCCGCATGGACCGGAAGAGCTGACGCAACTGCCGATGCGCTATCTGTCGATCATCTGCTATCCGCAGAACAGCGCCGGATAAGTGGCTGGTCTACTCCTTACCGCGCTTCGTCATTCTAGGGCGAAGCAAGGAGCGAAGCGACGCGCGCAGACCCCAGAATCCATGCCGTGACGCTAAGGCGTTGCAACGGTTACGGAATTCTGCGCTGTCGCGCAGGGACAACGGTCACGGCATGGATACTCGGTCAAGCCCGAGTATGACGACGTCACGGGGGTTTCGGCCAATCTCCAACGTCGACGCCGGGGCGCTCAAGATGGAGATCACCAATTCAGTCCGGCCCGAATCCTGCACTCGTCGGGCTCCCGTCATCCAGCTTCGACAGCCACTCCACCAGCGTCGGCCGATACCGCGTCAGGCCCTTGTAAGTCGCGAGTTCTTCCGGCAGGTCGCGGATGACGCGATGCAGGCGACGCGCCCATTTGGGCTGCGTGACCAGCTCGTCCATCTTGATCAGGTAGCAGCGGATCGGGAAGACGATGCCGTTGGAGCGCGGCAGCCGCCAGAAGCTCTGCAGTTCGACGCGCAGATGCACTTTCTGGCCGACATTCTCGGGCGTCACCGTCGCGCGGTCCTGTCCCCATTTGTGATAATTCTCGGGGCTGGTGTCGAGGCGCGGATTGATGGTCATCGTCCAGTTGAGGCGCCTGGCGGGCTTGCCCTGCTGGATGTTGGTGAGGAATTTCAGCGCGCGGGTGAAGATGCCCTTCTCATGCGCCAGCGGCACCGGCGCGTGCCATTCGAAGAAATTCATGCCGATGTCGAAATCGAGCGACCAGTCGGCCTGGGTGGTGACCATGCCGGCATCCATCCACAGATTGCCGTCGCGCTGGTCGAGGATGCAGAAATCGCCCTGGCTCTGGCGGGTGATGTATTCCATCGGGCCGTAGGGCAGCGTCGAGGTGTCGCCGAAGGTGAAGGTGTCGTCGATGCCGAGCGGCCGGTTGATCCAGCGCCAGCGGTCGCCGTTTCGCTCCAGCGTGAAATGCTCGGGATAGCCCAGCGCCTGCTGCTCCATCAGAAGCTCGAGCAGGTCCCAGCCGGCAAGCGTCATATGCGGCAGCGACTGGCAGCGCAACGGATCCTCGGCCAGCACCAAGGCACGGTCCTGCATCTCGGCGACATAGTGCTCGTCGACGTCGACCAGGTTTTCAAGCACGCTGCCCTTCGGACCGACGACATGCGGCTCGATGTTGACCGCATACATGTAGGCGTCTTCGTTGAACGGGAACGGAAACCGCCTGATGTGCTCCGGGCTGTTCCTGAAGGTGTAGTCGTCGCGAAAGGTTTCCTTGCGAAAGGTGATGCCCATTGACGCCTCCTATCTTTCCAGGACCAGCGACCTGCCCTCGAAGCGCGAGACGCAAGGCATGATCTTGCAGCCGGAACGGTGGTCTTCCTCGCTCAGCCAGTGATCGCTGTGGATGAACTTGCCATCGTGGGAGATGACATTGGTTTCGCACTGGCCGCAGACACCGCCGCGGCAGAGATAAGGCGGGTCGACGCCGGCCGCCTCCATCGCTTCCAGCAGGCTCTGCTGCTCGCCGACATGGATCGTCTTGCCGCTGACGGCCAACTCGACGTCGAAGGGCGCGCCTGGCTGGGGCGCCGCGAAATGCTCGAAATGCACGGTTTCCGGCGGCCAGCCGAGGCTAGCCGCGCGGTCGCGCACCCAGTTGATCATGCCGGCCGGGCCGCAGACATAGAGATGCGTGCCGAGCGGCTGCGAGGACAGGAGCCGGTCGAGATCGATGCGCTCCTCTCGATCGTCGTGATAAAGCCGGACGCGGTTGCCGTAGCGCTCTCGCAGCACATCGGCATAGGTGCCGAGCGAGGCGGTGCGGCAGGTGTAGTGCAATTCGAAATTGCCGCCCGCCCCCGCCAGCTGCGACGTTTGCGCCATGAAGGGCGTGATGCCGATGCCGCCGGCGAGCATTAGATGTTTCCTGGCCCTGAGGTCGAGCGAGAACAAATTGACCGGGTAGCTGATCACCATCTCCAGGCCGGGCTTGACCTGCCGGTGCATGAACAGCGAACCGCCGCGGCCGACATCGTCGCGCCGCACCGAGATCGTGTATTCGCGCGTGTCGAGCGGCGAGCCCATCAGCGAATAGGGATTGAGCCTGGTGCGGTCGCCGTCGCGCATCTCGACCACGACATGCGCGCCGCCGGAAAAGGTCGGCAGAAGCTCGCCGTCGCGGCGGCGGAAATGGAAGCGCGTCACAAGATCGTTGACCGGAACGACGTCGCTGACGACGACGTCGAGCTTGGTGGTGCCGGTGCT
The DNA here is from genome assembly GCA_003963455.1 of Hyphomicrobiales bacterium. Lineage (GTDB taxonomy): Bacteria > Pseudomonadota > Alphaproteobacteria > Rhizobiales > Rhizobiaceae > Mesorhizobium. The sequence continues at coordinate 4,190 of RXJA01000040.1, read as the reverse complement.
CATGGGAAGGCCTCCTCCATCGGAGGAATCTCGGAGCGATCCTCGGCATTGATGCACACGCCCTGGAAGGCGGCGAGCCGGCGCGAATAGTGATCGCGCACCAGGAGCAGCAGACCGCAATGCGCGCAGAGCGCCGGCTGCGTGGTCACATTCTCGGTGATGCCCTTGCAGTGCACGCATTGCATGCGGCGCGCCAGCGAGCCGCGATGCTCGGTCTGCATCGAGGTGTGGTCCATGCCGGCCTCGAGCGCTGCCTGCATCGCCTGGCCGATCAGGCCCTCGGTGCCGGCAAGATAAATCCGCAGCCCCATATGGGCGTTGGTCAGCGTCTGCCGCAGACGCGGCAGGAGGCTGGCGAAGGACGGCGGCAGGTGGAGTTGCGCCGGCTTCAATGCTTCCAGGGCCGCGATGTGCTTGCCTTCCGGGCCTGGAATGAAGTCGATTTCCGCCCCGTCGAAAAAACCGGACGGAGCCTTGCCGGCCATGTCGATGATCGCGAGCGCGCCTTCGGCATCGGCGATGAAGAGATGATGCTTGCCCGGCTGCGGAGAGAGCGTTCCGTAAACGGGCCGGCTGATGATCGTCTTGGCTGCCATTCTTCCTTAGATCAGTTGGAGCATGATCTTTTCCGAAAACCGGTTCCCACTTTCGGGATCATGCTCTAGTCCCTTGAGAATCCCTCCCGCTGATGATGCCTCAACCCTTGGCGGTGCGCTTGGTCTTTTTCGGATCGTCGAACGGCAAGGGCTGCGCCGTCGCCTTGATCGAGCCGCTCCTGTTGCGGATCTCGAGCTTGGTGTCCTTCACCGCGCAGTCGACGTCGAGACGGGCGATGCCCATCGATTTCTTGACCAGCGGCGAATACATGGCGCAGGTGACCACACCGACCTTTTTGCCGTCGCGGTAGACTGGCGCGCCTTCGTCCGCGGGCTCCTTGCCGTCGAGCAGGACGCCATAGATCTTGAAACGCTCCTTGCCCTTCAGCCGGTAGTGCTCCTCGGCCCCGCGAAAGCCGGTCTTGCCGGGGCTGACGGTGAAGTCGAGGCCGAGCTCCCACAGCGTGTCGCCGGGCCCTTCGTTCTCGAACGGATATTTCTGGGAATTGTCGTAAGGATAAAACAGCAGGTAGCTCTCGACGCGCAGCATGTCGAGCGTGGTGAAGCGGCACGGGATGATGCCGGCGCCTTTGCCCTCCTCGAGGATGCGGTCCCAGATCGTGCCGGCATCCTGGCCGCGGCAGAAGATCTCGTAGCCGCGCTCGCCGGTATAGCCGGTGCGCGAGATCATCACCGGGAATCCGAAGAGCTGTGTCTGCATGTGATGGAAGTAGGGAAGATCGCGGATGCCGGGCACATGCTTGGCGAGATAGTCGACGGCGGTCGGCCCCTGGAGCGACAGGTCATGCAGATTGTCGTCGAAGCGCAGCGAGACATCGCGCCCCATCGCCGCCCGCTGCAACTCCTCGTGGCCGGTGCCGGAGCCGTGCACGACCATCCAGGAGTTCGGGCTGATGCGGTAGAGGATGCAGTCATCGGTGAATTTGCCGGCCTCGTTCAGCATGCAGGCATAGGCCGATTTGCCGGGATAGATTTTTTCCACGTCGCGCGTTGTGGCAAGGTCGATGAGATGCGAGGCGTGCGGTCCGGTGATATGGACCTTCTTCAAGCCGGAGACATCCATCAGGCCGGCCTTGGTGCGGATCGCGATGTATTCCTCGTCGGCATCCTTGTCGTAGGTCCAGGCGGTCCCCATCCCGCTCCAGTCCTCGAGCTTCGAGCCGAGCGCGCGATGGCGATCCGCCAAGGTCGAGAATCTCCAGGATGCCGTCATCCGATCGTCCTCCATTTCCGGTAAGTCGTTGCGTGTTCCCTGCTCCTGCTCGGCGGCGGAGCTTGATGGAATATTGACCGCAAACGGCGAAGCCCTGCAATCCCCTTGAAGCAAATAATTTCATTGTCAGGCAAAATTCTTGACACGGAACGAATGGTTCACAAACCGTAAATCCAGCTTGACAATTCCAGAATTTGGACGGAATTTATGAAAAAAATTTCACTCTGTTGAAAGAGTGGACGCCCGGTCGATTTCGGGGCCGGACGTCGCCAGAAGGGGAAAACCGATGTCCGACCTGCAGCAGCGCATTGAAGCGCTGTACCGTTCCGACGTGCGCGGATCCGTGCTCCTGATCGTCTGCCTGTGGGCGACGATCCTGTTCGTCCTCCTGATGACCTGGGGCTACATCCCCGACAGCGGGATCAAGGTCGTGGTGGCGATCGCGGCCGCCGCGGTGCTGATCTTCAACACTGCGGCCATCGTGGCGATGCTCAATCACTACAAGGAAGACAAGGACTTCATCTACGGCCTCGACATCAAGAACGCCGACGCATTCCGCAACCGCAAGTCCTGAGGGGGAGACACCATGTCCCGCTACGTCCCGCCGGAACAGAGCAAGGCCGGCCAGATCTTCGACATCGCCGTCGTCGTGGTCGCCATCTTCGTGGCGCTGTGGCTGCCGCTGAAGCTCGGCCTCGCCGGCGCGGCGAAATCCATCGATCCCCTCGACGCCAAGACCTGGGAGGCGCTCGGCCAGAACGCCACCATGGCCTCGATCTGGGAGAAGCTCGGCTATACGCCCGAGACCGCGCACGACATCATCCAGAACCGCTTCCACTACATCATCGACTGGCCGACGCTGATCATCATGGCGGTCGTGCTGGTCGCCTATTTCGTCTTCCTGTTCCGCGCCTCCGATCGCGAGTATCGCGAGGTCATCAACGAAAAATTCGAGGACAAGTAATCCTTCGACGACACGTAACTCGGGGACAAGATCATGTGGATGACAGTCTCTTACGCATGCTGGGGCATCTCGATCCTGCTGGCGCTCTGGATGCTCTACGACTGGTTCAAGGTGGATACGACCTATTCCGAGGACGTGCTGACCTCCTCGCGCGAAGGCGAGCTTGAAGCCGTTTCCGAACAACACCGGATCTGAGTGGGGACTGACGATGACCACTGCGGTTGAAACGGGACTGACGACCACAATCCACGGCGACAGGGTTTCGCTGCTCAGGGTGCTCGGCCCCGCCCATGTCTGGGCGCTCGGCGTCGGTATCGTGCTGGTCGGCGAATTCACCGGCTGGAATTTCGCCGCCGACAAGGGCGGCGCGCTGGCCGCGCTGATCGTCTGCTGGATCGTCGGCCTGCTCTACACCTCGGTCGCCATGATCGATTCAGAAGTGACCTCGACCGTCGCCGCCGCCGGCGGCCAGTATGCGCAGGCCAAGCACATCGTCGGGCCGCTGATGGCCTTCAACGTCGCGCTGTTCCTGGTCTTCGCCTACACCATGCTCGAAGTGTCGGACGCGATCCTGCTCGGCGACACGATCGTCGCCAAGGCGGGTGTCGAAGGATTGACGCATAATTCCTTCATCGCCGCGACCATCGTCGTGCTCGCCTGGCTCAACTATCGCGGCGTGCTGATGACGCTCAACGTCAACTTCGTCATCACCGCGATCGCCTATGTCTCGATCGTCATCCTGTTCTTCTCGGTGAGTCCATGGACGCAGGGCGCCGTGCTGAAGCTCAACGAGCTCGTCACCCCCGCCAACGCGCTGCCCTATGGCTGGATCGGCGTGATTGCCGCCTTCCAGTTCGGCATCTGGTATTATCTCGGCATCGAAGGCACCACGCAGGCCGCCGAGGAAGTGCGCTCGCCGGCGCGCTCCCTGCCCTACGGGACGATGGCAGGCATGATCACGCTTCTGATCGCCGCCGCCATGACCTGGTATGTCTGCGCCTCGCTGATGCCCTGGGAATATCTCGGCATCACCTACTATCCGCTATGGGATGCCGGCAAGCTCACCGGCAGCCCGCTGCTGGAGAACCTGCTGTTCATCGCGACGCTGCTCGCCGCGCTTGCCTCGGCCAATGGCTGCATCAACGACGCGGCGCGCGCATGGTTCTCGCTCGGCCGCGACCGTTACCTGCCGAGCTGGTTCTCGGCGGTGCATCCGAGATACCGCACGCCCTATCGCTCGATCCTGTTCCTGCTGCCGATCGCGCTGGCTTTCGCCTTCATCGCCGACCTCAACCAGGCCATCACCTTCTCGATCCTGTCGGGCGTGCTGCAATACACCTTCATGAGCATCAACATCATGATGTTCCGCAAGAAGTGGCCGCTGGGCTCGATCCGC
>RXJA01000123.1 GCA_003963455.1 Hyphomicrobiales bacterium | reverse complement strand
CGTCGTCAAGGGCGATGCGCTGACCTATGGCATCATGCTCGGCGCCTTCGGCATCGGCGCGGTCGGCGGCGCGCTGATCAGCGTGCGGCTCAGGCAGTTGCTGTCCAGCGAGGCGATGGTGCGCATGGCGTTTGCCGGTTTCGCGCTTTGCGCCTTCAACGCCGCCGTCAGCCACAATGGCTGGCAGGCGTCGGCGGGCCTGCTCATCGGCGGCGCCTGCTGGGTGATCGCGCTGTCGCACTTCAACGTCACGGTGCAGATGTCGACGCCGCGCTGGGTGGTCGGCCGCGTGCTGTCTATCTACCAGACTGCGACCTTCGGCGGCATCGCGCTGGGCAGCTGGATCTGGGGCGTCGTCGCCGATGCGCATGGCGCGGAAACCGCGCTGATCGCAGCGGCAATCGCAATGCTCGTTGGCGGCGCCATCGGCTTCCTCCTGCCCCTGCCCCGCCAGACCGTGCTCAACCTCGATCCGCTCAACCGGTTCAAGGAGCCTATGCTGGCGCTCGACCTGAAGCCGCGCAGCGGCCCGATCGCCATCATGATCGAATACACCATTCGCGAGGACGACGTGCCGGAATTCCTGGCGACTATGGCCGAGCGCGGCCGCATCCGCCGCCGGGACGGCGCCCGCAACTGGACGCTCGCGCGCGATCTCGAGAATCCGTCGGTGTGGATCGAGCACTACCACACGCCGACCTGGGTCGAGTATATCCGCCACAACCGGCGCGCCACCCATGCCGACGCCGTGGTCGGCGAACGCATCCGCGCGCTGCACAGCGGCGAGAACCCGCCGCGCGTGCGCCGCATGATCGAGCGCCCGACCACCGCCGGCACGACGCTCGTCTCACCCAAGGGGCCGATCGATCATTGACGGCATGTCGCCGAAAGCGCGCGGCGCTTCATGCAAGCGGCGGGGCGTGCGTTCCCGAATGCCGATATCGATGCTCCGTCCGGCTATCGATCGCGCCGGACTCCGCAATCAGTGGCCTGTGATGCTGTCGGCTAGGGCCGCAAGCTTCGAGGTGTGCGCCAGCCCGGCGGCTTCGCGGTTATCGGCAATGCGATAGAGCTGGTACATCGAGTGGACGCCCAGCCAACGGAACGGCTCCGGCTCCCACGGCCGCACCTTGCGGTTGACCCAAGGCAACCGCGTGAGTTCGGTGCTCTCGCCAAGGACAAGATCAGCGAGTGTGCGACCTGCCAGGTTGGAGCTCGACACACCGAGCCCGACATAGCCGCCGGCCCAGCCTATGCGTGTCGTGGGATCCAGGCCGACCGTCGTGCACCAGTCGCGCGGCACGCCGAGCACGCCGCACCAGGCATGATCGATGCGGCATCCGGCGGTCTGCGGCAGAAGCGTCGTCAGGATCGCGTGCAGCTGGTCGATCGTCGCCTGCTGCGTCTGGCCGTTGACGTCGGTGCGCGACCCGTAACGGTAAGGCACACCGCGGCCGCCCATGGTGATGCGTCCTTCGCGCGTGCGCTGGGCATAACAATAGGCATGCGCGGCATTGCCGAGCAGCTCATGCCCCTCCCAGCCGATCTTGCGCCAGAGCTCTTCCGGCAGCGGCTCGGTGACGATCTGCGCACTGTTGAGCGCCAGCCAGGTCCGCCCTTCCCCCGGGATGCCGGCGGTGAACCCTTCCGTCGCGCGGATGATGGTTTCAGCCCGCACCGTGCCACGGTCCGTGGCCACGGCGCCCCTGGCAATGGCAGTGACCATCGTCTTCTCGTAGATGGAAACGCCGAGATGCTCGACCGCCGCGGCCAGCCCGCGCACCAGCTTTGCGGGCTGCACCCGCGCCTGGCCGTGGATGACGAAGCCGCCCATGACATTCTTGATGTTGATGCGCGCCCGCGTCGCAGCCTGGCCCAGCAGTTCGATCCGCTCGGGATCGGCATCCCAGGAGCGGATCGTCTCGCATTCCTCGCGCACGCGTTCCAGCTGCGCCGGATTGGTGGCGACCGTCAGATTGTCGACGCGGCGGATATCGGCATCGATGCCCTCTTGCGTCGCCACCCGGATCACCTCGTCGACGCAGCCGGCCATCGCCTTCTGCATGGCGGTGACTGCCTGCCGTGTCGACGTCTTCAGGTATTTCTCGCGCGACCAGCTGAAGCCGCCCGACAGCCAGCCGCCATTGCGCCCCGATGCGCCGAAGCCGGCAAACTCGCGTTCAAGCAGCACGACGCGTAGCGAGGGCCTGGCCTTTTTCAGATAGTAGGCCGTCCACAACCCGGTATAGCCTGCGCCGACGATCGCTACATCCGCCTCGATGTCGCCCGGCAAGGGTGGCCGCGCCGCGGGGATGGCGCCCATATCCGCATACCAGAACGAGATGTCGCCGTTGCGCTTGACTTGCATTGGATGGCTTCCAGGAGTGGTGGCGTCTTATTGGCCGGACTGTCGATCGGGTCAACCTTCGCCGGCCAGATCCCGCCGCGCCTTGTCGAGTTCCTCGGCGTAACGGCGCATCAGATGGCTTTCGGTGAGCAGGCCAAGCACGATGCGTTCGTCGAAGTCCTCGACCACCGCCAGTTCTTCGGCGCCTGTACGCTGGAAGGTCTCGGCGGCGGTCTGGACATTCATCGAGGGCACCAGCACCGCGTCCTTGAACTGGGCGAGCGCGCTCACCGGGGTTTCGCCGTCGGAAAGATCGCTGTGCAGTTCCGGCACCAGCAGCATGCCGACATATTGATCGGCATGCTCGACGGCGATGACGCGCTGGGCGGAGCCGAGCGGGATCTCCCTGCGGAATTCGGAGAGTGTGGTCGAGGCGGGAATGGTGCGGACGTCCCTGCGCATCATCGAGCCGACGGTGAGGCTGCGCATCCAGCCCACGTCATGCGCGCTGCGGATCGTCTCGCCGCGCAGATGGAAGCGCCAGGTCGAGAAGGAGTAACCGAAGGTCTCGCGCACCAGGATCGCCGACATGATCGAGGCGGCCAGCACCACGCCGGTGAGCGTCAGGTCGCGGGTGGATTCCAGCGCCAGGAACGTCATGGTCAGCGGGCCGCCGACGACGCCCACCGCAAGCGAGGTCATGCCGACGACGGCGGCGACCGCCGGATCGATGCCGACGGATGGCGCGGTCATCGCCATGACGCCGGCAAAGACCTTGCCGAGCAGCGCTCCCAGGAACAGCGAGGCGAAGAACAGGCCGCCGCGGAAGCCGGAGCCGAGCGAGATGGCGGAGGCGGCCAGCTTCATCACGAAGACGCTCGCCACCACCGGCAGCGCGTAATTCATGGCGAACTCGCGGTGCAGCGCGCCATGGCCGCTGGAGAGCACTTGCGGCGTGACCAGCCCGAGCAAGCCGACGAAGATGCCGCCGATAAACGGCCTGACCGACGCGTCGACCGATAGCCGCACGAAAGCGCGCTCGACAATGCTGACCAGATACATGATCGCGATCGACGCCGCCCCGCCGAGCAGGCCGAGCAGGAGGAAAGGCACATACTCGCTGGCGGTCAAATTCGGCAGGCCGGTGAGCTCCAGCGGAAACGGCACGCCTCCGAACATTTCCGCCGTCAGCGAGGCGGAGATCGCCGCCGCCATTACCGGCGCCACATTGGCGACGGAGTAGATGCCGATGACCAGTTCGAAGCCGTAGAAGGCGCCGGTCAGGGGCGCGTCGAAAGCGGCCGAGATCGCGCCGGCCGCGCCGCAGCCGACCAGGATGCGGACGTCGTTGCGACGCAGGTGGAAGGCGCGTGCCAGCCGCGAGGCGAAACCTGAGCCGATCTGCGTATAGCCGGCTTCCAGTCCCACCGATGCGCCGAAGCCGCTGGAAATCATCGTCTGCACCACGATGACGAAGGTATCGGTGAGAGACATGCGCCCCCCGTAGAGCGCATTCGCCTCGATCGGGTCGACCGGGGTGCGGAATTTGCGTTTTCGCAGCCAGATGATGGAAAGGCCGAGCAGCAGGCCACCGATCGCCGGGAACATCGCCTGCACCGGATCGGCAAGCGAGAACATCGCCGAAAGCCGGCCGCCCGGCTGCACGTCGAAAAGCAGGTAATGCATGCCTTGAACCAGCGCGCTCATGCCGGTGACCAGGGCGCCTGCGATCACGCCGACCATGCCGGCCATCAGCACGATCACGATGCCGCGCGCCTCGAGCACGGGGATCGAGCTGATCAGCACCGCGCGAAGCCGGCGGGCGTAGACTTGCGGATCGTTTCTGGAAGGCAACGGAGCGGCTCGCCGGTGTGCGAAAGATTAGAACTGCCCCGCCTGATACGCGCGGCGGCTCTGCGTGGCAATCGCAATGCCGACCGCTTGTGGCGCCATTTTGGCGTCGCGCGAATTAGCGTTAAGAAGGCCTGCCGCCGCGATAAAGGCGATAGACTTAGTTGGGTAACGGAATGGTCAGCGGGCCGCAGTCGTCCTCCGCGACGAAGATCGCCAGCAGCTCCGCCGGCTCGATGGCGCTGGCATTCTCGGCGAAGGAATGGATCGCGCCGGGCGCTTCGAACCAGGTCTGGCCTTGGGTGTAAATAACGGCCGGTCCGCCTTCCATCTGCGAACGCAGCGTTCCCTTGATCACGAAAGCCGTGACGGAGCCGGGATGGCGATGTCGCGGCGTGTAGGCATTGGGCGGGAATTCGACCAGCGCCGTGGTGATCGAATGCCCAGGCACATTCGGCAGCTTTTCGCAGGAGAGCGGCTTCACCGTGGTGGTCGGTCGCGCCGTCGCGCCCTCCCCGGCATCGGCCCCCATCATGTGAACATGCGCATCCATTCCGCCGGTCATTGTGGTTGCCCTGTTGCTCGGGACTGCGGCCATGCCAAGCAGCCCCCCAGCAATGGCGGCCACGCCGACCAGCGCAAGGCCGCGTGAGGAAACGTCTTCGATCATGACGGCAACTCCCTCGCTTACTCGGCCAGGCGAAAGCCGGCGTGCCAGCCGAGCTCGTGGACGGCCTTATCGGTTGTGGTGTGACCATTCGGCTCGGCAACATTGAAGGCGCCTTGCGTTCCACGCTCGACGGCAAGTAGCGCCGCGTAAGCGGCGGCGTCGACATGCACCGCCGGGTCCGCGGCGACCTCCGCGCCGGTGCCTGGGCCATAGAGATGGCCATAGCGCAGCACTATGCCGGTGATTGGCGAGGCGCCGAGCACATGCCTTTCCAGCGCGATGACGCCGCCGACGCTGGCGGCCCGGCCGCCTTCGGCTCCGCTGTCGAGCGGATCTGTCTCGGCGTGCGGTTCTGGTCCCGGCGCGTAGGCCCAGGCGATGCTTTGGGCGATCAGGCGCTTGGCACCGGCCGCCTTCGCCGCCTCGACCAGGTTGCGGGTTCCTTCATCACGGATGCGAGCGTTACGGGTGGTTGCCTCGGCCATCTTCGATGGATCGAGCCCGGCCGGCAGGTCCGTGAGCTGGTGGATGACGATCTCCGGCTTTGCCGCCAAGACAACCGCGCGCAGCGCGTCGGCATCGAACACGTCGACCACCACCGGATCGGCGCGGAGCGCTCGAAGATCTTCTGCTTTTGCGGCCTGACGCGTCGTCGCCGTCACCTCATGCCCGGCCGCCACCAGCTGCGGTACCAACCGGCGGCCGATCGCGCCCGAGGCGCCCGCAAGAAAAATGCGATGGCCCATCGTCTTTCGCTCCTTGATGCGATAATATCAGGGTACGAACAACATATAAGAGTTCTGATATCATGCGCAAGAGGAATCCGTCCATTCCGTCCGCCGGTGAAGGCAAGCGCGGCGAACAGGGTTATCTGGGCTATCTGCTGCGCCAGGCGGCCGGCGCCTACCGCCTGAAGGTGGAGCGGGCGCTGGATGAATTCGGCGTCACGCAGGCGCAGTTCGCGGCGCTGAACATGATCTCGGCCTATCCCGGCCTGTCCAATGCCGATCTGGCCCGACTCGCGGTGCTGACGCCGCAGACGGTCAGCGTGATCGTCGCCAATCTGGAAAAGGCCGGCTCCCTCGTCCGCCGGCCGCATGCGGTCCACGGTCGCATCCAGCATCTCGACCTCTCGGACAGCGGCCGCGCCCTGCTGAAGAAATGCCGGGAGCGCGTCTACAAGCTCGAAGGCGAACTCGCCGCCGGCCTCTCCGCCGAGGAGGAACGCGCCGTGCGGCGCTGGCTGGTCGCCGTCGCGACCGCGGATACGGCACAAACCTGAAGTGATTCAGGTCGGCGCGCCGCCATCCGTCTCATAAAGCGTGAGCTTGCGGTCGCTGATGCCGAGTTCCGCCCAGCTTGCGCGCCATTCAGAGATATGCGCCGACTTGAAATGCGCTTCGAGCGCGGCGCGATCGCTCCAGGCCTCCGAGACATGGATGAGCCTGGCATCCAGCACATCCTGTGCGTAGGAATAGCTGAGGCAACCCGGCTCGACGCGGCTCGCCAGGATCATGCGTTGCATCACAGGCTTTGCCAGTTCGAGCCTGTCTGGCGGCAGCCGGATCGTGCCGATGATCAGGAGCATGCGCCTTCCTTTTCGCAAGACCGTGTCCGGGTCCCGTAGCCACTCTCCCACCTTCGCGCAAGCTTGGAGGGTTACCGTCAAGGGGCTGTCCTGTGCGTGGCGGCTGTTGATTTGGGAACGAGATGGCGATCAGCGAAACACTACCGTCCGGCATGGTGGCCAAGAACGGCCGCGACGTCTTCTTCGCGCTGGGCATCGTCTTCATCCTGGCGGTGCTGTTCCTGCCGATCCCGGCCTTCCTCATCGATATCGGCCTTGCCTTCTCGATCGCGCTTTCGGTGCTGATCCTGATGGTGGCGCTGTGGATACAGCGGCCGCTCGACTTCTCGTCCTTCCCGACCGTGCTGCTGATCGCCACCATGCTGCGCCTGTCGCTGAACATCGCCACCACGCGCATGATCCTGTCGCACGGCAATGAGGGCACGCACGCCGCCGGCTATGTCATCTCCGGCTTCTCCAAGCTGGTGATGTCG
>RXJA01000277.1 GCA_003963455.1 Hyphomicrobiales bacterium | reverse complement strand
CTGCCGTCCTTGTTGAGGACGATGCCGGCGCCAACCAGCGCGACCCAGGGCAGGAAGTCAGCGAGCCGGCTGTTGCGGTTACGATATTCGGCGAGGTTCATCATCGGCGCGCTCCCCGTCAGACCGAGAGGTGCGCGGGGACGCGCAGATGGCGGCGCACCACGTCGACGAAGAGCGGATCGCGCTTCGCGGCCCACACCGCCGCGACATGGCCGATCGCCCAGATGGCGATGCCGACCAACCAAAGGCGAAGGCCGAGGCCAACGGCGCCAGCGAGCGTCCCGTTCATGATGGCGATGGCGCGCGGCGCGCCGCCGAGCAGGATCGGCTCGGTCAGCGCCCGGTGAACGGGAGCCGTGTAGCCTGGGACATCGCCGCCCTGTTCGACACCGCCCGTCATCAGACGAGCGCTCCGCCGCCGAACGAGAAGAACGACAGGAAGAAGCTCGACGCCGCGAAGGCGATCGACAGGCCGAAGACGATCTGGATCAGCCGGCGGAAGCCGCCTGATGTGTCGCCGAAGGCGAGCGTCAGGCCGGTGACGATAATGATGATCACCGCGATGATCTTGGCGACCGGGCCTTCGATCGACTGCAGGATCTGTTGCAGCGGCTGCTCCCACGGCATTGACGAGCCGGAGGCATGGGCGGGCGCGGCCATCACCACAGACAGCGTGGCGACGGACACGGTCATGGCGAGACGGCGGCGGACTTGAGTCCGGCACATTGAGCGCAGGCGTTGGATCACAGGCTTTCTCCTTCAGGGCTTGGGGTGAGCGAGGTCGGGCCGCCGGTGCCCTCGATGACGGCCGGCGCGACGCGGTAATCGCCATCGAGGCCGAGGCCCTCGACGCGTGCGAGCTCGGAGAGCCGGCGCGCCGAGCCGCGGCCGGAGAGGACGGCAACGATGTCGATCGTCTCGGCGATCAGCGCGCGCGGGACGGTGACGACGGCCTCCTGGATGAGCTGTTCCATTCGGCGCAGCGCACCGATCGCGCTGCCGGCATGGATCGTGCCGACGCCGCCGGGATGGCCGGTGCCCCAGGCCTTGAGCAGTTCCAGGGCTTCGGCGCCGCGCACCTCGCCGATCGGAATACGATCGGGGCGAAGACGCAGCGAAGAGCGAACGAGATCGGAGAGAGAGGCGACGCCGTCTTTCGTGCGCATCGCCACGAGGTTCGGCGCGGCGCATTGCAGTTCGCGCGTATCTTCGATGATGACGACGCGATCGTCGGTCTTCGCGACCTCTGCGAGCAATGCGTTGGTCAGCGTGGTCTTGCCGGTGGACGTACCGCCGGCGACCAGAATGTTCGCGCGCGCAGAGACGCCTTCGCGTAACGTCTCGGCCTGCGCTGCCGACATGATGCCCGCCGCGACATAGTCGTCGAGGGTGAACACTGCGACGGCGGGCTTGCGGATCGCGAAGGCTGGAGCCGCGACCACAGGCGGAAGAAGACCCTCGAACCTTTCCCCGGTCTCGGGGAGTTCGGCGGAGACACGCGGCGCGCCGGCATGGACTTCGGCACCGACATGATGGGCGACCAGGCGGACGATGCGCTCGCCGTCGGCTGCCGGCAGCTTACGGCCGGTATCCTCAAGCCCGCTGGAGAGACGGTCGATCCAGAGCCGCCCGTCGGGATTCAGCATCACCTCGACAATGGACGGGTCTTCCAGGAAGCCAGCGATGGCAGATCCGAACGCCGTGCGCAGCATGCGCGCGCCCCGCTGGATCGCCTCGGATTGCTGGTGCGTGGTCGTCATCTTGTCCCCGTGCTGGCGGGGACGCGGCATGCAGTCCCCTGACGGGGATGATTAAAAGAGCCGGAAATCGGGTGGTTCAACAAGTATCGAGCAGCGTGCGGCCATGGCGAAGAAACGGCGGCAATTCGGCGGGGTTGAATATTCAGCCTGGATCGCCGTTTGTCTTGAAGAGTGCATCATCAGCACCGTCGCGCAGCGAGTCGACATCGCGTGAAAGCTCTTTCAGGAACCTGTCGCCGGTCGCCAATCTCCGGCCGAGCGATTGCAGGAAGCCCTCGAAGCGTTCGCTCCCCTTTGCGCGCGCCGAGGCTTGCGCGCTTTCGGGCAGCGGCGGCGTGATCGTGAGCCAGAAGCGGATGAACAGCGAGACGGTCTCGCCCAGGATGGCGAGATCCTCGTCGAGCCCGTCGACCTGACGGCCGAGCTTGTCCATGCGGCGTGCGAACACGGCCTCGAGCCGTTCGGAGGCGTCGGCCGAGAGGAAGGATGCGACGGCTGCTTCGATCACCGCGGATTTGGAGACATTGCGCCGGAGCGCCAGCGCCTCGACCTGCTTCAGGAGGCCGGGGTCGAAGTAGACATTCATGCGCGTCTTGGCCTGCACCGGCATCTCCTACAATTCGATGCCGTCGGCCGGGTCCATCGTCGCCTGCCGGGCGACGATGCGAATACGCTGGCGCAGCGCTCGCGCCTTGGCGGCGTCCACGTCGGGCTCATCGTCCAAAAGATCAAACTCCTGCTCGGGCGGCCGCGCGGCCGGGACGATCTCTTCATGCTCAGGCAATTCCGGCTCGCGGCGGATGCCGGCATTGGCCGGATCGCCATCGGCGCCGTCGCTTGTTGTGGTTGCCGCCGCTGCGGCCGATGGCACGATCACACGCGCCGACCATTCATCCGTCATCGTCGCTGCGGCTCGCGGCGCCATAAGATCGGGCGGCGGCAGGATGCGCTCCTTGAAGCGCGCATCCTCGAAATAGCGCGCCTTCTTCGCCCGGATCGGCGGCGTGCCCGCCACCATGACGATCTCGTCGCTGGGCGGAAGCTGCATGATCTCGCCGGGCGTCAGGAGCGGCCGCGCCGTCTCCTGGCGCGACACCATGAGGTGCCCGAGCCACGGCGCCAGCCGATGGCCGGCATAGTTAGTGGAATCGCGCAGCTCCGTCGCGGTGCCGAGCGAATCCGACACGCGCTTGGCGGTGCGCTCGTCATTGGCGGCGAAGGCGACGCGCACATGGCAATTGTCGAGGATCGAATTGTTCGACCCATAGGCGCGCTCGATCTGGTTGAGGCTCTGCGCGATCAGGAAACTCTTGAGACCGTAGCCGGCCATGAAGGCCAAGGCGGACTCAAAAAAGTCCAATCGGCCGAGCGCGGGAAACTCGTCGAGCATGAGCAGCAGGCGATGGCGTTTGTTCGACGCCTTCAATTCCTCGGTGAGCCGCCGGCCGATCTGGTTGAGGATCAGGCGGATCAGGGGCTTGGTGCGGTTGATGTCGGACGGCGGCACGACGAGGTAGAGGGTGACCGGCCGCCGGTCCCCGACCAGATCGGCGATGCGCCAGTCGCAGCGCGCCGTCACCTTCGCCACGACCGGATCGCGATAGAGGCCAAGGAAGCTCATGGCGGTCGACAGCACGCCGGATCGCTCGTTCTCTGATTTGTTGAGCAGCTCGCGCGCGGCGGAAGCAACGACGGGATGGACGCCCGCTTCGCCCAGATGCGGCGCCGACATCATCGCGCGCAGCGTCGCTTCGACTGGCCGGCGCGGATCGGAGAGGAAGTTGGCGACGCCCGCCAGCGTCTTGTCGGGCTCGGCATAGAGGACGTGCAGGATCGCGCCGACCAGCAGGCTGTGGCTTGTCTTCTCCCAATGGTTGCGCTTGTCGAGGCTGCCTTCGGGATCGACCAGGATGTCGGCGATGTTCTGGACGTCGCGCACCTCCCATTCGCCGCGCCGGACTTCCAGCAACGGATTGTAGGCGGACGATTGTGCATTGGTCGGATCGAACAGCAGCACGCGGCCATGCTTGGCGCGGAAGCCGGCGGTCAGGGTCCAGTTCTCGCCCTTGATGTCGTGGACGATGCAGCTTCCCGGCCAAGTAAGCAGCGTCGGCACAACGAGCCCGACACCCTTGCCACTCCGCGTCGGGGCGAAGCACAGCACATGTTCGGGGCCGTCATGGCGCAGATAATCCTGGATGTGCCGGCCGAGCACGACGCCATCGGGACCAAGCAGGCCGACGGCGCGGATTTCCCGGTCGTCGGCCCAGCGGGCGGAGCCGTAGGTCGCCACGTTGCGCGCCTCGCGCGCCCGGATGAGCGACATGAAGATGGCGACGGCGATGGCGATGAAGCTGCCGGATACGGCGATCGCCGCTCCCTCCAGGAAGATGGATGGCGCATAGGCGTCGAACGAAAACCACCACCAGAAAAAAGCCGGTGGAGAATAGACCGGCCAGCCCGCCAGTTTGAACCATGGGGCGCCAAGCTGCGCCTGAAAGCCGAGCCGCCATGCGGTCCATTGCGTCGCCGCCCATGTCGTCAACAGCACAACGGTCAGGACAACGGCGATCTGACCCCAGAGTATTCGGCCTCCACGCATACAGGCTCCAATCGGCAAAAGAGATGGAGCCGATCAGAGAATAGGCGTTTTCGCGAGACTCAACAGAAAAGACATATCGGCGTGCCGCCGGATACCATGGCGTAGAAATCGGATGGTTCGCTTAGTGCCGTGTCTTGCCCTGAGCCTCTTGCGTCGCCTCCGCGACGGCCTGCTGGAGAATGCGGCGGTAGCCCTGCTTGGTCATCCATTGCGCGCGGGCGAGATGGCTTTCCCAGCAGGCCCTTGTGCGGTCTTCCTCGGCGACCGGATCGCGGTGCAGCACGATCCGCGCCACCTCGGACCAGTCCGCTCCGTCCGTCTGCGCATCCAGCAAACGCAGATAGGTCACATAATGCTCTTCGTCATAAGTCGTGATCTCGGGGCCGCTCGGGGCCTCGTCATCGACATCGGGATCAAGCTTGGGTCTGACGCGCATCGAACGCCCTCCCTTCAGGGCCAACAGCACCAAAAATCCTGAACTGGGATAATCCCATATCAGGATTACCGAAATGGCCTCCCTTCATCAATGGAGCGCCGTTCCGAATGCAGAAGTCCTTGCGCACATCCCGACAGCAGCGTCTCCTGTCCCTGCTCGTCGAAGCACGCAAGGCGAAAGGTATGACCCAGGCCGAAATTGCCGCAGCGCTCGGCAGGCCGCAATCCTTTGTCGCCAAATATGAGAACGATGAGCGACGGATTGATGTCATCGAGTTCGTCGATATTGCTGCGGCGCTGGGCGTTTCGGCTGCCGAAATCCTGAAAGAGATCGAATCGACCGCAGAGGCCCCCAAACGAACCGGCGGGCGAAAATCCCAACCCCTCCGCTAGCGGCCGATCAGGGCGCGAACGTCCTTGAGGAGCACAAACAGGTGCATCGGATCGCTGGGCGACGCGATGAAATCGAAATGTTCGTAGAAGGCCCGCGCCTCCTCATCCTTGGCATGGACGGCAAAGGCGCGCAGGCCCGCGATCTCGGCGGCGGCGAGTGTGCGGCCAAGCGCATCCTTGAGCAGGCCGGAACCAATCCCCCTGCCTGACCAGGCGCTGGCCACCGCAAGGCGCGCGAGGATCATCAGGGGAACCGGATGACGGGCGACGCCCTTCTGCAACCGCTCGGGCGCATCGTCATACGCCACCTCGCCATAGGTCAGGGTGTAATAGCCGACCACCTCATCGTCCGAGAGGGCGAGATAGGTCTGCGCGCTGTTGGCAAGCTGGCTTTGCAGGGCGAAACGGATCAGGAAGCGGTTGAGCGGCTCCTTGCCGCAATCGAACCCCTCGACGCGATGGTCGCGCCGCAGCTTCTCGATACGGAGCGCCACGGGGCTATTCGCCGGGATGCTCGAACAGCAGGCCGGGCTCGTTCAGGAGCCGCTTCAGCCTCGGCAACGGACGGGGCGGTGCATCGAGCGCGGCGAGGAAGGCTTGCCAGCGCTCCGCGTCCAGCCCGAAATGCTGGCGGTCCGGCAAGGACTCCTGGGCACGGGTGAGCGCGCTTTCCAGAACGAACTCGCTGACCGACCGTCGCTCGGCCTGGGCCGCGGCATTCAGCACGCGCTTGGCCTCCGGCGTGAGCCGCAGGTCGAGTTTTTCGGATCGGGTCGCATTGGCCATGATGGCGCCTCCTGATCGATCATATAGCACGTCCGGCTCCCTTTGTCATGACATTGTCGGGCATTGTGGCAATCATAGCCCGAGCCCCCGCTGTTTCCCGAGCTGCCACGACACCGATCCACCCTGCACGACGCCGAAGACCTCGCGGCCGAGCTGGCGCTCGATGACCGGCCGCCAGGGGACAAGGGTGAACTCATGGCTCTTCTCGACAATGGCGAACCTGCCGCTCGCGAGCTGGACGGTTCCGGTGAATTTACCGCTCACCGTCTCGCCGTCGGCGGAGGCGCGGAACGGTACGGGCTTTGACGCCGACAGCTTGGCGCCGACGCTAGCGACCTCGCGATCGCGCAGTGTGGCAAGCAGATTGCGGCGATAGAACACCCGGCCGGTCGGCTGGCGCGTGGCGTCGCCCTGGTCGATCAGGTGTTCGCGGCGGCGGTCCATCGCCTGGCTGACGGCCTGTCCGAAGCCGGCCGGCGCAAGATCGGACGTCTCGCCCGCGATCAGCCGGCGGTCGAGCCAGGTGGCGCCGTCCGCCCCGATCTGGTTTTCCAGATCGAAGGCCGAGAGCACGCGGATATTGGCGCGGGCGCCGCGACCGGCGTCGTGGGCGGCCGCCCGGCTCTCGAAATCCTCGGGAATACGCCAGCGGTCGGCGTCGACCCGCTCGACGATGCCGGCGCGGCGCAACGCCTCCAGCCGCCGGACATGGGCGTCGACGAATCCCTCATGGTCGCCGCCGGGCACGCGGCCGTAGAACCGCGCTTGCTCCAGATGGCGGCTCGGCCGGTAGATGCCATCTTCGACCATGGTGGCAATGGCGCGGTCGGAAGGCCGGGCCGCCGTATCGGCCGGACCGATCTCGACAATGCTGCCGATACGGGCCTCCTCAACGCGACCCAGATCGAACCCGGAGACGTGGTGGGTGCGGCCGTCGATCCCGTCGACAACCAGGGTGAGGTTCTCGCCCAACTCGTCGGCGAGATGCTTGTCGATGACGCGGCCGACGATCGGCGCGGCGGGCGCGCCGTCATGAATCTGGAAGCTGGCCAGATCGCGCTCCTGTCCCTCGGCGCTAAGCGCTTTCTGCATGGTGCGGATAACGTCGCCGCGCTCGCCGAGCTCGCGCAGGGTGGGTTCCAATCCTTCGTTCAATTCCCAGACGCCCGGCGCATGCTCGGTGGCGAGCCCCATTTTCTCCAGCTTGCCGAGCCGGGCCAGGCGAAGCGCCCGATTGGCGACGCCGCGCGGATCGCCGGGTTCGGGGCGAAGATCGACTAGGCCGCCGC
This sequence comes from Hyphomicrobiales bacterium, assembly GCA_003963455.1. Classification (GTDB taxonomy): domain Bacteria; phylum Pseudomonadota; class Alphaproteobacteria; order Rhizobiales; family Rhizobiaceae; genus Mesorhizobium. The sequence continues at coordinate 32,209 of RXJA01000277.1, read as the reverse complement.
CCGCTTCCGCGATCATGGCGCGGTCGATGCGGGTGAAGCGGTCCTGGCCGATCTCGTCGGTAAGCTTGCGCTGCTGCTCGATCTCGGTGACGGGACCGAGTTCGAGCGTCGCGAGCGCGCTAGCGCGTTCGCGGACACCGTGGGCGATATAGTCACCGTTGATGACCAGATCCTCGCCCAGTTCGTCGCGTCCGTTGACGATGATATGGACATGGGGATGGCCGGTGTTGAAGTGATTGACCGCCACCCAATCGAGCTTGCTGCCGAGGTCGGCTTCGACCTGGCTCATCAGGTCACGCGTGTAGCCGGTCAGGTCGGCAAGGTCCGCCGCGTCCTCCGGCGAGACGATAAAGCGGAACTGGTGACGGTCCTCCTTGCCGCGATCGAGGAAGGCATCGCTCTCGGCGCGGTCCGCGGTCGCCGAATAGAGCTGGCCGCGCGCGCCGTCGCGCGAGGTCCCGTCGCGCTGGATGTAGCGCAGATGGGCGGCCGCCCGGCCGTTCTTGCCGGCGGCGCGGACTGAGCGCGATTTGATGATGACGCGGCGGCTGCCAGGTTGGCGATGGCTCCAACCGTCCGACAGATTGCGGCTGCGCACGAAGGCCGCACCGCGACCGCGCTTCACGCCCCGGCCACTCACCAGCGCCGATCGCGACCCGCTTTTGGCGGCGCGCTCCGCGCCAGCGGCACGCGCGCCGCGCGATGGCAATCCGCCATGTTGGCGTGCGATCTTCCTGACCTTGGTGAAGAAGCTCTTGGTCTTGGCGCCGCCGCGTGCATCGAAGCGGATGCGACCTGGCCTTGGGCGGAAGTGATTCTCGTCATCGCTCATCGGCGCCGATCCTGCCGATGACGTGGATTTCCGGCTAGAGTGCCGCCAAGAGCCTTGCAAAGGATGGCCTTCCGAAGGACGACGGCACTATGCTGGCCGTTTGAAGGTGCCGCCCCCAACAGTGTGCAGACAAGGGCTTGCCCGGCGGATCGGCCCCATGGGGTGCCGTCCGCTTTAATCTTGCCCTCCGCCTTCTCCGGCTGTTCTGCCTTTCCAACCAGGAATGCAGCCAGGCGCAACCCTGCCTGACTGCACACCGGAACGAACGCGAGCGCGCGCAGGAACGCCATCCTCATGGCGCAACTCCATCGCTCGCACGCGCTACGAACATGCTGCTGCGAGGCAGCTCCGCATCGCGGCCCGCACGCACCGGCACGGTCGCGCGGGCGTCGCCTGATGTACCGATCGTCTGCACGGGATCGGCGGTTTGCTTGTCGTTCGAGCGCGTGACGAACAACGGAGCGTCCCGCCAATCGCGCGGCCGGGCCGACTGCCGGGTCGGTGCATTGGACGCAGCCGATCCGCCGATGACCGGCAGGATGGCGGCGACATAGGCGCGCGTTTCGGCTGGAAGCCGTCGGCCTGTCGCGCGGTAATCGTCGTAGCGACCGGGACCGGCATTGTAGGCCGCGAGCATCGCCGCGACATTGCCGTAGCGGTCCCACATCTCGCGTAGATACGCGGTGCCCGTGAGGATGTTGTCGCGCGGCTGATACGGATCGCCGCCGAGGCGATAGCGAGCGCGCAGCCTCGCCCAGGTATCGGGCATGACCTGCATCAGCCCGATCGCGCCGGCCGACGAAATTGCCCGCACGTCACCCGCGCTCTCGGCGCGCAGGACGGCGCGAATCCAGTGCTCGGGAATGCCGAAGCGCTGCGACGCCTCGGCGATGTGACCGCCATGCGGATCGGCGGCGAGCGTGCGGGCGATGGGTGCGGATTGCGCCAGCGTCATCGCCGGTCCCGCGTCGATCGCAAGCCCGCCAACAAGTAGGAGAACGGCATAGCGCCGTGCCCGCCTTTCTCCGCCGAACCACCAGCCTGCCAGCGTGCTCGCTGCGGTCAAGGGTGTGCGCGAAGCGCCGGCGAAACGCCGCCCTTGACCTTCGCTGCGCGCGCCGGCCGTCCTGCGGTCGAGCGGGATGAAGGGATGAGACGGCTTTTCCGCGAACAAAGGGATGAGGACTTTGAGCGCGATGATGACGCGGGACCGCATGGCTCAGTCCCGCTCGTCGCGCGGTTTCGGACGACTCCAGTGTAGCGACCATGACGATCCCGCATCGTCGTCGCGGAACAGGTTGGCGCGGATCGGCTGCGGCAAGGCCGGATCGTCGAGCAGCACGGAGAGATACTCGCCGGCCTTCTCGCCGGTTCGTTTCCACGCCGCGCCGACTTCGGGACCGTCTACATCGCCGCGATGAATGCGGTAGTGCGGCGCGTTCTCGGCATCAGAGTCTTTTGCGGGGACGATGGTGAGTTCGTGATCGAGCCTAAGCGTGCGAACACGCCCGACGAGGTTCTCTTTTTGGGCAGTAAATTGACCGATCTGCGGCATGGATAGTCTCCTTCTGTTGAGGTTGGTGGGAATGGTCAGTGCATCGGCGCGCGCCAGACGAAGCGGCCGTCGCCGCTCTCGTCGGTCCACAGGGGGACAGCGCGGCCGATGATCTGGTCGGTGGAGATCAGTCCGAAATACCGGCCGTCCAGGCTGTCGCGGACCTGCCAGTTCATCAGGAAGATTTCGCCGGTGTGGATGCGCTGGCAGCCCTGCCAGTCGGGAAGTTCACGGCCGGCGCTGTCGCGCTCAAGTGCTGCGCCGGCAATCACGCCATCGACGGTGATGACGTGGCCGATCCTGCAAACGGTCTGCCCTGAGACGGCAAGCACGCGCTTGAGGAGCGGCACGCCCTTCGGCAGATAGCCGCGCTCGCTGAGAAAGGTTGCGAGCGGTTCGGGTGCGTCGACGGCGACAAGGTCAGTGACCTCGAACGGGCCAGCGAAGTCGATTGTGTAGAAGCCGATCGGCGCGCTGGCCGAGGCATTCCAGACCAGCTTGACCGGCATCGGCGTGAGGCCGGGATAGCCGACGCCGAACGCCGCGAGCGCGGTCGTGATGATGAGGCCGGCGCGCGTCATGGCGCGATCCTGCGACGACAGAGCCACGCCGCATGACGTTCCGGCGTATAGGTTTGCGGCTCCAGATTGGCGGTCAGGCGATTGTGGACGTGCCGCCAGTGATCGGGGGATACGTCCGTTGGATCGAGGCCGAGCGCTTCCACAGCGTCGATGGCGGCGAGCGCACGCTGAACCTTCGCCCAGGTGTCGAGCCGCAACAGGATGTCGCCGCCGGGCCGCACAAATGGCAGCGTCTGGAACGGTTCGCCGCGGGCGATGGCGCGCACGATGTCGATGCGCGATATGACCGTGCCATGCTCGCCCGCCGCCCAGCGGACGAAGGCGAAGATGCTGTTGGGCGCGAAGCCGACGATGCTGCGGCGACGGTCGAGGATCTGTTCGTAGGCTTTGCGACCGAACCTGATCCAGTGCTCGACCTTGCGTTTCTCAAAGGTCAGGTCGACCAGGGTGGTGAATGGCGCTGGCCCGTCCGGCAGCGGACGGCCATGCGCGCGGTGCGAGGTACTGCCGCTCATGACCGGCCCCCATGACGGTCTTCGGCGGCGAGCATGTCGCGTAGCACGTCGGCGATGGAGCGGGCGGCACCGGCACCATGCCTCGCGTGCGCGTGCGTCAAAGAAGAAGAGTTATATTCTCTGTTAGATTCTTCTATAGAGTCCGGCGCGCGCTTTGCGCCCGAAATCCCGATACCGTTTGCGCCCGAAGTCACGAGCGTTTCCACATCCTTTTCAACAGGCACTGTGGAGGATTTGAGCGGCCGGATTTGCAGCAGTTCGCGCCGCCCATCGCGGTGGATGTCGAGACGATATCCGAGCAGCGATTGCCGGGCGGCGATGCGGCGCAGGTCGAGCGCGAAATCGGAAATCCGCGCAAGGCTGCCGGATTTTTGGTGAAGGTGCGCGACCTCGAAAATCCATCCGCCCGGCTGATGTCCGGCGTGCTTGCGGGCGACGCGGTATAGCCAGCGCTCGATGCCGCCGGTCAGACGGAAGTAGGCGGGGTCGATCGCCAGCACGAGCGAGCGGTCGATGACGCCGCGATAGAACCAGTCCGGCAGAACGAATTCCATGCCTTCAACGCGACCGTCGCGGGTGGTCAATTCCTCCCATTCGTTGATCCAGGAGAACTGGTGCCGCCGCCAATGCTCGCCCTGTCGGATGGTGGTGCGGATGGCGGTCGATTGCAGCCGGATCAGCGCGTTCTTGAGCAGCCGATATTCCCGCGCGCCGGTGGCCCGGCCCACTGCCATGAGAAGCTGATAGGGCGTGAAGCGGAAAAACCGGGATGTGCGCAGGCCGTTGTTCTCGGCCGCGACGATCTGGGAAGCGGCCCAGATCAGCACGTCGGCGTCCCAGATGGTCGCCATGCCGTATTCGGCCATGCCGAAGACTTCGACACGGACACCGCCGGATTCGTAGAGGATGGGTTGAACCCGTTTGACCTTGGCGAGCGAGAAGAAGGGCCGCTCCATCAGGTCGCGTTGGTCGCGTGGCGACGCATCGCCGGTTGCGACCACGAAGGGGTTGAGGTTTCTGCGCTCGCTCGTGTCGGACGGCTGCGCGATTCTATGATCGTCATCGCGCAGCATTCAGCACTTGCCCCGCTCTTCGGGCGTCAGCGGACGCGCGGGGAAAACCGTGCCGGCGTTTGGATCGCGGGTGGATTTGCGGGTGCCGATTTCCGACCAGGATTCGAGATCGCGGACGGTGTAGAGGACGCGCCCGCCGATCTTGCGATAGGTCGGGCCGGTGCCGTAGGTCCGGTGCTTCTCAAGGGTGCGGATGGAAATGCCGAGGAAGCGGGCGGCTTCCTGCGTGCGCAAGAGTCGTGGCGGCAGGCCCGCCAAGGGGTTGGCCATAGGATCACCTCCAGGTTCGTCGGGGGCGCCGGTGTCGAAGGCGACAGCGGGCTATGGCGAACCATGGCGAGGGATCGGCGGCCGGGAGCGTGCCGCATTTGCGCCTATACGCTGGCGGCACCCCACTTTTCCGAAGCGAATAAGCTGAGGTAATTCAGCGGGTCATTGCCGACCGGGTAGATTCGGCGAAGACATTCCGGCGTGCTTCGGCTATGACTGGTGACGGAGCAGAGACGCGCTGCTCCGGGGCTTAGTAACCCCTGGTTAGCGGTTGGTGCCGGCCGTGACGGCACCGATCTCCTTGACCTTATGGTCGGGGAGCCTGTGGCGTATGCAACAGGTTCACCCGAACTAAAGGCCATAGGGCCGTCTAACCACGGTTACTAACTCCCCGATCACCAAGAGTCAGAGAGGATGTTTGCGGGGGCGTACCGCAGACGAAACCTCCTCGGATTTGGGGAGTTGTTATGCGAGTCGAACTCGATCCCGATGTGGCCGACGAAGCGCCGACCGGAAACACCGTCACGCCCTACGACGAACAGCACTACGTCACCTATCTGCGCCTGCTGGACGCCCGCCGCGACGGCGCGGATTGGCGGGAAGTGACGCGCATCGTCTTGCATCGCGATCCCATCGCGGAGGAAGCGCGCTGCCGCCGTTGCTGGGAAAGCCATCTCGCCCGCGCGCAATGGCTCTCGGCGGCGGGCTATCGGCGCATTCTGGAACAGGCGGTCGCGATGGCTGCACGCGGCGGCAGATAGCCTCGGGCCTATTTACCCGATGCCTTGATCGGATAATGCAGCAGCAGCCGATAGCCGCCTCGCATCATCTTGATGCCGTGGGCGACAAGGCGGCGGGCCTTGTTCTTGCGCGGGTCGCCCTCGAAATCCTCTTTGGTGCCGCTGAACCCAAGCAAGACTTCAGCGATGGTGCGGTAGCTCTCGCCACGAAGGCGTGCGTCGAGCGCACGCAAGGACAGGATGTGCCATTGCCGGAGTTGTGCAGGCAACGCACGAAAATCAGGACCAGGCGATCGGCCCTTGAGCGAGCGACAAAGCCTTCGAGCGGCGTGAGAGCGCAGGTCGTAGAAGTCGTCCATCGGCAGGAATGTTCCGTAGAAAGCTGCCGCATCGGGAACGGCTTGCGGCAACCAGAATTGATGCGCAACGCCGTCGACCTGCCAGATGCCATGCCAGCCATCGGCGGCCTCGCGCAGATCGAGGCCGTCGAGATGCGCGAGCGTGATGACTGGTTCCGTCTCGCCGTCGTGATGCTGCACGGGGGAGAGCCATATGGCCCGCGGCTGAAGGCTTGGGCTCCAGAACAGGGATTGCCGATCGGATGAGGTTTCAGGATCGGTCGGAAAATCGCAGCCCCCAGCGTCGCACGAACGCTTCCAGCCGCTCCGGGTCCGGCTTGCGCGAGGCGGTTATGGCCTGAAACTCACGACGATACTCGTCGTGGCGGCGGAGATATTCCCAGGCGAAGCCGGCGGCGGGAATGCCTTTGGCAAATCTGTATGCCGCCGGAGAACGCCAGTCGATGCTCAGCATGGCGTTACCTCCCTATGCGGGCTCATGCAAAGCAACGCCCGGATAGAGAGCTTCGAACATCGGCTGAAATAACTGTAGCCGCGCTGTCGCGATAACTGGATCGTCTAACGCGATCAATTTCTTGGTTATTTTCTTCCTAACATCGTAGCAGTTGGTTTGCGAGCCGGGCGCAGCCCGGCGAGCGCGGCCATGAACTCGGGCATGGCCGCACCGCCGATCCGCACAGCCGGATCGGCGCGATTTTTTTGGGGCATGACGCCCGTGATGGCGAAGGACAGGGCCGCACCGATGGCGGCCCTGTCGCTGTGATACGGTCAACCGGCTTTGAGGCGCTGCATTCCCTCTGCCAGCGTCCAGAGCGCGCGATTGAGGCCGACGTTCTGGTCAATGCCGTTGATGGCGCGGGTCTGGCTCCGACGAATGCGGCCATCCGACGTCTGGCGGCGTCCCTGCAAGCCGCCCCGAATGAGGTTTTCCTGAATGACGTTGAACGTGCTCCAGACGCTTTGTCCGGCATCCTCGTGACGGCGCGGCATGATGATTTGGTCTGGCTGAACCGGGCTTTCCTCCTCGCCGTAACGTGCGACAAGGCTGGCCTCGGCCAAAACCCGCTGCTCGTCTCGCGAAAGCCGCGTTTCCTTCATGGTCTCGGTGGCGTCGATGAGGCGCGGGAAGTCCTCGGCGACGGTATAGACGCCCTCGATAATCTGATCCTGAATGCCGCTCTTGTGAGGAACGCGGATTTCCTCGAAGCGCTCGCCCGCGATCATGCTGTTGGTGCAAACGAAACGCAGCATCCCGGCGAACATCTGATAGGCGCTGGTCCCGTCATGGCTGTTGACGATGATAACTTCCGCCGCCTCGGGCTTGCCTATGCCGCCATCCCGGCGCAGGCGCAGCATATGCTTGGCGTGGCCGTGACGGCTTCCGTCGCGCGGAACCGACTGCACGGCGAAGAACGGGAACCATCCCTCCCGGCGCAAGCCCTCCACGATGTCGATGGTTGGAACATAGACGTAACGCTCGGAACGACTGTCATGGGCCTCGCGTGCAAAGACGGACGGGACGTTGCGATACAGGGCCTCGTTGTCGAGGGGTTCGCGTCCGCTGATCTGGTGAGCATTGCGGCCGAACCGGGTGGCGAGCTGGTGATACATGGTCTTTCCTTCCGTGGGTCTGGGTTGGAGCGCAGCGCTGCGCTGCAACCCTGGCCGTCGCCGAGACCGGGGGGTGCAAGGTGCAAGGGCGGCCGGGCCGGAGGGGGATCACCCGGCCTGCACGGAACGGAGGAACGACGTGGAGGAAGGCCGGGGACACCGGCCCGGTCGAGCGACAGCGATCCCTTGCGCCGCGCGAGGGGGCAGCGCCCCCAAGCAACTCGTCCGGCCGGAGCGAAGCGGAAGCCGGAGGGAAGATCCGATCGGGATGTGCCGAAACTGAACCCTCAAAAATCCCATCCCGATTCCTTGTTCTCTGAAAGCGGCGGGCATGAGCACAGAGAAGCCCCGCTCGGCGAGCGGGGCTTCTGGAAGGCGGGTCTCAGTCGCCGTTGCGGCGGGACCAGATGAGGTTGTGGCCGCTGCCGTCCTCGGCTTCGACCAGGCTGGCGTAGATCGGGGCTGGGAAGCTCGGATCGTCCAGCTTGACGGAGAGGTATTCGCGGCTGCTCTCGCGGGCGGTCTTCTTCCAGGCCGCACCGAATTCCGTCGCTGCTGCGAAGATGCGGAAGTCGGGGCCGCGCTCGCTATCGCCCTCGGTGGGGACGAACTTCACGGTCTTGACGTTGAGGGTCAGCGTTTTGACAGAGCCGGTGAAGCCCGCGCCGTTTTCGTTCTTGGTGAAGGTGCCGATGGTCGCCATTGTCGTATTCCTTTTCCTGTCGGGCCGCTCCATTGCGACCTCGATGGGGGTCGTGAGACCGGGGGCGATCGGCCCTGCACCCGAAGGGCTGGAACGAAGAGGAAGGCGGCCGGCGACGGCTTTTTTGCTTCGCGATGCAAAGCCGCAGGCGGCGGAAAAAAGTTGGCGACGGACGTTGCGGGAGACGAGCGAGGCGAAGCCGGTCCTCGGTCAGACCCATGCCAATCGAGATCGCGGATGGAGCGCCCGTTTCAGGAAATCGGGGGAATACGGCAATGGCGGCCGTCCCTGCGCCTTACGCTCGAGAACGGAAATGGTGCGGCCTTCGTTGGTCGATGCTTTGCCGCCTGATCTTCATCGTCACGGCCCGGCAATCGTCTCCGTGTGCGTGATCGACGCTCCGCCGCGTTTTCGCTCCCTCGCCGCACGGCGGGGTTTGATGCTGCCGAGATGACTGCTCGCGCGATGCTGCGCCGATAACCCTGGCTCGCCATGCCGATCCCGGTTTCTGGCGCTTTTCTGCTGCCTGCCGTGTGATCGACCGGACGGAGCTGCTCCATCTCACTGGTGTCTGTGCGACGGCGATTGAGTCCCGTCTTTCGGAAGCCTCGCCTATGCGGGGCGCTCGCGAAATGACCGCTGCCGCCTCTTGCGTTAGCGATTGAAGCCGAATGGCGGAAACAGGCCGCAGGCGTGGTTCCGGCGCAGCCGAAAGCGCGGCCCGAAGGGCAACGCAATTTCCCTGCTTGGATTGTCCCGCAGACAATGGGCTTGATCGCCCACCCGCAGCGCATCAACAGTCGGAAAATTTCCGCACGACCTGTCGAATTCAAGTTGGGCCACTCGTCGTTACAGTTAAGACAGGGCATCGGGAAGGAAAATTAACAGCATGGCGAAGATCGTATTCGGAATGAACCTGTCCCTCGACGGCTATGTGGATTTTCAGGATTTGCCTCAGCCTGATGCCGCGCTCTTTCGTCACTGGACCGAACACGTTGGCGATCTGACAGGCAGCATCTACGGTCGCCACATGTACGAGGTCATGCGCTATTGGGATGACGACGAACCTGATTGGACCCCGGAATAACACGACTTCGCAGTGGCGTGGCGGAGCCAGCCGAAATGGGTCGTGTCGCGCTCGTTGAAGTCGGTCGGTCCCAATGCCACGCTTGTCGCGGATGACGTTGAGGCTGTGATACGTGGGCTGAAGGTCAAGCTGACAGGAGAGATTGCCGCTTCCGGGCCGACGTTGGCGCAAAGCCTGACCGATATGGGTCTGATCGACGAATACCGCCTCTACCTTCAGCCCGTGGTGGTCGGTCGCGGCAAGCCCTTCTTCTCCGGCCCTCGGCCACCGCTCCGCCTTGTGGCCAGCGAGCGAATTGGCGGGGAAGTCATCAGGTTGACATATGTTCCCGCCTAATCGCGTCGCTCACCCGACGACATTGAACTACCTCGCGGGCTGACCCATGCCGCCCGCCAAGCGGAGCAAGGCGGAAACCCCGACAAAACCGCCACCAATGATGCAGAAGATTTGCCGCCAGATTTCAGACGGCACGGATTCCTTGGTGACGCCGTGGACGAGCGCGTATCCGGCGACGGCGGCGGGCGCGGCGAAGACCAGCGCCACGAGCAAACGCAGGATCGGCGGGCGCAACGTGTCGAACAGCAAAGCCAGAATGCCGAAAGCCGCAGCGCCCGCGACCACTCCGACAAGACCGGCACCAATGAAACCGGAGCCGGTCTGATAGGCGAACTGCGCCGCGCTAAGACCGAGCATGAACGGGAGCGCATAGACGGCGAGCGTATAGGCCAGGACGCACAGCATCGCGATCAGAGCAACGCTCATGAACATGACGGCGACCATGGCTCTTCTCCTTCACGTCTGGCGCAGCTTGCCGCTCAATTGCTCCCTGCTTCGAGGATGATGCAATGTTGGCGAGCCGTGCCTGTTATGTCGACCCTGAACGGGATGAGTTGTTGCTGTCGTCGAGGTGAGCCGGCCGCGCGGTGAACCGCGCGGCCGCGATTTTTGCGGATGAGAAGCCAGGACCGCTCGCGCGGTCCCGGCTCCGATCATTCCGCCGCGATGGCGAAAGCGTCGTGCTGCTCGTCCGTAAGCCATGCGGGCCGCTCGGTGCGCAGCACGGGCGGAAGCCAGCCGGTTCCGGCCAGAAGCTGCTCGGCAGCTTCGGCCATCTCCACCTTCTTCTTGTCCGCGATCCGTTCCGCAGCCTCGTTGCCAAGGGCGTCCCGCACGGCGGCAAGGATGTGAGCCTTGGTGACGCGCCCGAAATAGGCTCGCACGGTGGGCGTCCAGTGCGCCGTCATGTCGAGGGCAACCGCCGTCGCCAGCTTGTCCGCAGTCTCGCGGGCACGGCGCTTGTTCTCTTCCCACGGCAGCTTCACCGCGTTGACAGTCAGCGAAGCGCAATGCGCGAGCAAGGCCATGAGGCTCGCATGGTCCAGACCGGCGACGAAACCCCACAGGTCCGCCACGTCGCGCGGCATGTCCGCCGCCCAACCGGCATGGCGATCCGCCAGCATCTTCGCTGCCGCCGTGTCTTCGATGCCGTCCGCGTGAGCGGCGAGATGGTCGCTGGTCGGGCGGATTTCGAGGCAATGGGCTTCCCCGCCGCCGCGATAGAAGGTCTGCGCGGCCAGCGCATGGGTAACGGCGATCAAGGCCATGTCCGGCTGCTCGCCAAGGGCGAGACGCAGGCCAAGGGTGCGATGCGCGGTCAGGTCGCGGATGAGGGAATCTGGCAGCGGCTTGCCGTCATCGCCTGCATCTTCTTCCGGCTCCCGCTCGCTCGCGGAACCATGGTCGCCTGCGCCGTCCTGCTCGTCGCCACCAATAATCTCGCCATCGCCGTTGACGCGCACCCCGTCGATGACGGTTTCGCCATCCTCGGCTGCGTCCGGCTCCGGTGCTTCGTCCTCGGCCCGGATGAAACCGCGCTCAATGCGCGCTTCCCCGTCATGGGAGAGGACTACGAACATGCCGCCGCGCGCGATCTCGTCGGCATCATAAGCATGACGCAGCGCGTCGATGCGCTCGATCTCGGCTTCAAGCTCCCCGAACCGCTGGTCCACATCGTCGGGCAGTTCCTCGTAGCTCTCATACTCCGACGACAGGCGGTCATATTCCTCCTGCGCGGCGTCGTGGGCGGTGGCGTCCGCTTCCGAAAGCTCCACTGAATGCGGATGCGCACGGCGCATCCCGTGGGCGTGGGGAAAGTCGATATGGACCGAAACCCACTTCCAGCCCTCGGCCTCCTGCACCTCGGTGGCGATCCGTTCCAGCTTCTCTATGACAAGCCGGTCCAGCAGCGCGGGGTCTTCATAGAAGCCGCCGCGATCCTCGGTGAAGAGGTCGCGGATGATATTGCCGCCCGCTTCCGTATAGGCTTGCGCGCCGACGAAAACTGCGCGCCGCTCCGTCGCCGCCACGTTGGTCTTGGTCAGGTCGCGTCGGATGATCGACGGATCGCGGTTATAGGACAGGTTCTCGTAAACATGCTCCTGCCGCGCGTGATCGTCGGTGATGGCGAAAGCCATCAACTGGTCCAAGGTCAAACCGCCGTCGCGGTAAACCTGCATGAGCTTGGGGCTGACAGCACCGAGACGAAGCCGCTGCTTCACCACATGCGCGGTCACGCCGAAGCGGGCCGCGATTTCCTCCGCACCCCATCCACGATTCTCCGCAAGCTCGCGGAAGCGCTCGAATTCGTCTGCAGGATGCAGGTTCTCGCGCGTCACGTTCTCGTCGAGGCTGATTTCCGCCGCATCGTTCGCCGTGTCGATGACGCAGCGGATCGGTTCGGTCTTCTTGATCTCCTTGCGCTTCACGCGCAGCATCTGCGCCAGCCTGCGGCCTTCACCGATGCTGACGAGATAGAAGCCGGTCGGCTCGCCGCCTGTGTCCGTTTCCGGCTCCACCACCAGATTTTGCAGGATGCCCTTGGCGGCGATGCTCGCCGCCTTCGCCTCGATAGACGCCTCGCTATGCGGGGTTTTCCGCGCATTCCTCGGGTGCTTCTTGAGCTTATTGAGCGGGATGAAAACCGTCGCGCCGTTTTCGATGGTCGGGGCAGTGTTTGCAGTCGTGGTCATGGTCTTTCCTTTCATGGGCTTGGGTTTCGCGCAGCGAAGCGCCGCGCTGAAACCCTGCCCGTCGGCGAGACCGGGGGGTGCAAGGCGCAAGGGCGACCGGGACGGAGGGGGATCACCCGGCCTGCACAAGCGGATCGAAGCTATGAGCGAGAGTGAGAAACAGGCATCCGCGCGGAAGGTCGGGGAGACCGTCCTGGTCGAGCGTCAGCGATCCCTTGTGCCGCGCCAGGGGGCGGCGCCCCCAAGCGACCGGCCCGGCCAGAGCGAAGCGGAGGCCGGGCGCAGATTGTGATCGGGATGCGTAACACCGGGAAGCTGCAAAGACCGAGCTTCCCGATCGCCTTATCCACTGCTTGAGGTGGTAATGAAGATGACGAAGCTTCTCTCGGATCGGGTTTGTAATCCTCCCGAGGAATTTGTAATCCTCTGAAGGAAAACTGGAGGGTTTTAGTATGGCGGGGAAGAACTGGGACAGAGTGCCGATTGATGCGCAGAGCATCGACGCGCCGCTGTCCAGCGCGGCCGTCTTTCTCGTGGTCACAGTCGCAAATGAACAGAGCGCCATTGCGAAGATCTGCTCAACGCTCGGTGAGCTGGACGATCTCATCAAGAATGTCGGGTTCCGCGATCTGTCCGCGCGGCTGTCGTGCATCGTCGGAATCGGTAGCGATCTCTGGGACCGGCTCAGCTCCGACAAGCGACCGCAGGAGCTGAAGCCCTTTGCGCCGATTGCCGGCGCGGTTCATGCGGCACCGTCGACGCCGGGCGATCTCCTCTTCCATATCCGGTCAGAACGTGCCGATCTGTGCTTTGAGCTCGAACGCATCCTGCTCGACAGCCTCGGCAATAGCGTCACAGTCGTCGACGAGGTTTCGGGCTTTCGCTATTTCGATGCGCGCGATCTTTTGGGCTTCGTCGACGGAACGGCCAATCCGACCGGCTACGATCTGCCCGCCGCGGCGATCGTCGGTGACGAGGATGCCGGCTTCGCTGGTGGCAGCTATGTCGTTGTTCAAAAATATCTGCACGATCTCGGAGCGTGGGCGCAGACCCCGACGCCTCTCCAGGAGGCGATCATCGGTCGCACGAAAATCGACAATATCGAAATCGATGACGATGCTGCGCCGCGCAAATCGCACAAGTCGCTGGCCACCATCGTCGATGCCGGCGGCATCGAACATGACATCCTGCGCGACAACATGCCGTTCGGGCGGCCGGGGCAGCGGGAATTCGGCACCTACTTCATCGGTTATTCGCGGCGTCTCTGGGTGATCGAAAAGATGCTGCAACGCATGTATGTCGGCGACCCGCCGGGCGCTTACGACCGGCTGTTGGACTTCTCGACCCCGCACACCGGCACGACGTTCTTCGCGCCGACTCGCCCAACGCTGCAAGCGCTGGTTCAGGCGGCGCAGGCGAAGCCGAAAGTCCCTTGATCGGTCCCGCGCCGCTCCTCGACACCTACGAGGCCGTCGTCGATGCCTGTTGCCGGGCCTGGAACGATCTCACCAAAGTGGTTGGACGAATCCAATCCCTCTGCGCATATCCATACATCGCAAAGATCAGATCATAGGCGCGGCGGTATCATATCGTGATCTCGGGCACGCCGGCATCTGTCAGAAGCTGGAACAGCTCGGCGACGTGCTGACCATTGCTCGTGAGGCGATATTCGGTCTGCGGCGGAACTTGCTTATAGACGTGCACTCCAGAAGTTCGTCGCGCTCCGGCGCTACCGCGATCGAGAAGCCGCCTTTTTTCAAAAGCCCGCTACTGCCGGCCAGCGCCGCTCCCGCCGTAACGCTCAAGGTCTCTTTCGTTCTTCCTTATATTGTTCAAAACTGTTTGATAATCCCGCGCGCTCATCCTTCCGGCGCACGCGGAGAGAAGGTTCTTATAAAAAAGGATGTTGGCGGCTTCCTCCATCAGACAGGATCTAGTGAGTTCCCCCGAGCATCGTCTATTGAATGACTCGGCGGTTGTGTCCCATTGTTTGTAATAATTCTCACAAGTATCAGCGCGAGTTTCGATCGCGAGTAGAATTTGCGCGAAAGCCAACATGGTCACAAAAATCAATTTATTAGCCATTTCCGTCACCTTTTCATTGAAGCCGTCGCTCACTATTGATCGCTGCCGACCATACCTTACGAAAAGGCCCCCGAACGTCGCGGATGACGAGCGTTGATCCGAACGCTCCCATCGCAAGTGAACTTTCAGGGCTTTCCACCATATTGGGCAGACAGTTTCTCTATACGCTGGATAAGGTAATTCTCAGCCGCTTCGACATATCCAGTGGTATCGACGGCAGCACGCAAGTCGTAGATGCGAGCCGACTCGTCAATCTTGTTGCCGTCAGGCGCCAAGACTGAGATGGCGGGGTACTTCTCTACGCCGAGAGCTTTGGCGATGTTGCGAGAAACGAGATCGCTGGACACATCAGCGAAGCACCAACTTGCTTTCATTGCCACCGCCTGCATTCGAAGGCTGAGGCTCAAGCGCGTCGCCACGGTGTCGGCGTCGACCCGATTGGCCACCTTGTCATAGAAAAGCATGACGATCGGTTTTTTCGCGTAGACTCCGCGGTCGTAACAAGATCCGACGTCATCACCCCAGCGGATTGATTCAGCTACCGCTGGGCCTCGCCCGAGCGGCCCTGCAAGCAGCAATAAGGCCGAAAGGAGAGTTGTCGTGCGGCGAACAAATCGGTGCTGGATAATCGCGGGTGCAGCTCTCATGCGATCCTCACATATCTTGCCGTCAGCGTTCGTCGTCAGCGACCTTCAAGCCAACGGATCGGAATTGCTACGGCGAGACCATCGACCGATTGGCCATCAGTGAGTTGTCGGAATTTTGCGGTCGCGATCCCGAATACGCGTCCTTGCATATCGAAGACAGGGCCGCCGCTGTTACCCGGGTTAACGGATGCATTCAGTTGAATGACCCCGTTGGAGTAGACTTGGCTCACGATGCCTGTTGTGACCGTGCCCTTCGAGCCAAGCGGCGATCCGATGACCACGACACCTTCACCAATGTCTGGCGTACCGGAACGCTCGAGCGGCACAAGGGCGGCAAATGGACGAATCCCCTCGGCAAATTCCAGAATCGCAAAATCACGGTCGACGTCTTTCGCGACGACCTTCGCCTTGAAACGCGCTCCATCTTGCGATTCCACCTCGACGAGCGATGAGCCTCCGACAACATGCGCATTCGTCGCGATCCGTCCTGCACCAAACGCAAAACCTGTGCCGCCACTATCCGTTGCGTGGATCGTGAAAATGCCGCCTATGTTGTCGCGATAGATACTGGCCGGCGTCTTCGACGAAGGCGCTGCTTGCGCGACGACGACAGAGCCAAGAAATACGATGAGGAACGTCCGTCCGATCCGCTTCACTGAGCCAATCATCGATGCTCCTCCTGGTTAATGACAACTGTAATTCCGTTGTTATTCGAGAGACTTTGCTAGTGCCTCGGCCGCGTGTTCAAGAAGGCTTGTCCGCAATTCCTCGTCTTTAATTACAGGCATATCCAAAAAATCTCTGGTATCGAATGCTATACCGGGTTGCCATATTCCGCCTAACCGCGTCGCACTAGACCCGCCACGTTGAAGGATGACTACGGCTCCAGTGCGACTCCCCACTATTATCGGCTCTAGGACCTTCTTTGTTGACGATGGCATGGCTTTCGTACTTTCCGGTGCAGCGCGGAGGCGGGAGCGATGTCAGTTTGGATCGGACAGGCGTGTCATTGTCGTTAGTGCGCTATTGGCCAAGACTCCATCAGGTTGAGCTCACTTGAGGCGCAACACCCTCACTTCCTTGAAGTACACCGAATCTCGTCGCCCCCTGCTTTCAGGAATCGGAGGGCGGGCTCGTTCATCATCGTGCGCGTCAGGTTTCCGCCCACAACACGAAACTTGTCGGCCAGGTAGCCATCGAGCGTGAACGCCGATCCATCCGGGACAAAAGCGAACGATCCGCTGCCGTGATCGCCGCCGGGCGTATCGAGAACGTAGCCAGTCCCGTCAATGGATATGTAGGCAACCGTAGAGGCTCCAGAACGGCAATCCCATCTGCCGTCGATGCCCGCAGCAAGGGCCGACGAAACAAACGCCGATCCTACAAGCAAGCTCACTATGCCAACGTATCTCATGGTGGAATCTCCTTGTAATAACTCATCCACGGTTGAGTTCAGATGGGTCGTTTACTTCATATCTGGCTTGGAGTTCATCAGATTACAGGAGGTTAAACGGCTACCTTACCGTCCCATTGTCGAGTGCGTCGGCGATTGCCTTGAAAATCAGATCAAAGCCCTTGTCGATACGAGGTAAACCGTCAGCCTCTTTAGGCCGTGGACATTGGGACGCTGCGACGGTCTTTGCGTTCTCAGGATCAGATTTGCTGCCCCCTTGCTTGTTCATGGCGACGGTCCCCCTTCCTACCATGCAGGCGACGTAGTCATCCATGACATCTGCGGATGCCGATTGAGTTAGCCCGAAAAGACCAATGGCAAGAATAAGGGCGAAGCGCATCGTATCCATTCCTCTGCTATAGGTTATCCCTCACATCAGGAGGCTAGCGCTGCGCAGCGCTTTCCCGCAATCTGGACATTCGGAACCTTGGGGCAGACCTTTGGGGAAGTGATGCGCGCTGGTCCGAGACTTTGCCGCTGAAACCGCCGCGATAATCTGATTTGCCAGTCGCCGGGGAGACGGCAGCTACCGCATCCGACGATGGCGGCCACGCACATCGCGCCCCAGCAACTCGATATTCTTTCGGCGCGGCTTTTGTCGGCGGGCGGCTGCGGCGCGCGGATTGTCCTACCGCACCGCAGGTACCGTCACAGGATGCTTCGCCCAATAGGCCGCGAGCGCACGTTTCAAATTTTCGTGGTCACTTTCGTGCTGGATCCTGTTGTCAGCTGTAAGCAGCATAAACAGTGCTTTGCCGACCTGCGCGCCTGATTTCATCTGAGCTACCAGCTCCGCGTAGCCATCGGGGACGCTCATCTGATCGATGCCGTCGTCGGGACACGGCTCGACTTGCACCGAGTCTGGCAGATTGTCGCCGATCCATCGCGACAGTATAAAGAGGGCGGTTTGCGGTCGTAGATCATTCCCCAAGCCATCGCCATCCTTGAGTTCGCGGCAGACCATCCGAGTGAGAACGGCTCGCTCGGTAAGGAGACGGATCGCGTGATCCCTGTCCGTAGCGCCCGGTACCGACGATCGAACCATTCTCATAGTGCGCCACTCCTCGACGGCATCGACAAACTGATCGGCACAAGCTCCAGACCGCAAGGCACTTGCAACGCCGCTCGCCGGAGACACGATCTTTGTCGAGATCAGCAGAACGTCGATCCGACTCACTTGGGTTATCAAGCCAATCGCAACGAACGATGCGATCTTGGCCGCTCAGCGCCCAATCATGGAGCGCCAACACCAGTGATCGCAGAAACTAAAACCCGGAGGAATTATCAATTTGCTTGATGATCCAGCCGACGAGAACAACGAAACCCATTGCGATATAGATGCCGAACCGTCTACCTAAAAGCATCTCTCCCAATTGACCGAAACCGAAATAAAGGGGTGGGAAAAATAGAATCGCGGCGAGCCCGAAGCCAACCACAAAACTTATCCATTCCAGTACGCGACTTTTCTGCTTCTTTTCGGTTTTAGCGAGGACTGCTATCCCCACGACAGCGCCAGCAGGCAGGCCAACGATGAACGAAATACGTCCGACAATTTCACCCATTGCAGCACCGACTTGACCAGGTCCCCCTGTCAGCCAGAGAGCGATGCCAAAATACAATCCACTCAGAATGACCATGGCTATCGGCGACAGCACCATGATCAATATCGTCATAAAGAGCGCCTTCATGGTGAGCCTCTAGCTATTTGCAGCGCCAACGCGTCGTGTCGATTTTGCCTTCGGACAAGGATGTCCAGGTTAGGATTCCCTTCACGAGTTGAAAAGCCTGCGCGCCACCGCCCCGCACGCCGCCACCGTAAATGGAGCCATCATCTGCAAATGACTTCACGGTAAAGCGATCGTCTATTCCCGACGGTTTCGTTTGCGTCGTGAAATCCCACAAGACTTCATTATTGGTCCCCATGGTGCGGCCCACGCGCAATGCGGCGTAATTCTTTTCGGGATCGATCACCACCTGATCGGCTTTGCCGAATGGGTTCTTGGCTCCGGACAATATCTGACACTGCAACATTATCTGATCTGCCCGGGAGGGTTCCGACACCAACAACCCTACGAGACAGAGCCCAAAATTAAGTAAATTGCGCATGGTCACCCTCTATTGTTCCGCCACAGAGCCAAGGTGTCCCATAGCGGGGTTTCCTCAAACAACACATCAAATCAGGAACCCCGGACGGCTCGTCTATGTCGCGTCCGGCTAGGACTTCATCAGATCGCGAAAGGTCACGCCAAGCCCGATAGCCGTCCCCAGGAAGGCACTCAGGACGGCCATTATCGTCTTGTCCGAGAATTGCGGAGCCGCGAAGAACATCACGATGGCAAGAAGTGCGATCGGCGCAACCATAAGCACGATGAGGCCTATGCGGTTGAAATTGGGCGCCATGCGCTTGGCCACTTCGACGCCGAAAGCCGAAGACAGACCCGCGCCGAGAAACCAGGCCCCTATGTAGGTGCTGGAATTTGGTGAAAGTCCCGCATCGACAACAACCGACACGATTGCGATGCAGACGTAGAAGACAAGGGCGCCGGCAATAAGTGACACGACGAGCCAGCCTTCGCCCGCCGCCCTAGTTGGTGCATTGTCGGCCATCCCGTTCTCCCGCGTTGCGTTGACCCGTGATACCTTGCGCCCCATCGACACTCGGCTCTATGAGCTCGTCGTGTCGTCCAAGATACTGAAATTCACTCTTAGGGTTGCATGATCGGCCGGCGTCATTCTGGATCGATCTTGTCGCTCTCCGGCACTGCGACATTGTTGTAGTTCCAGACGGTCACCCGCTTGTGGACCCCGGGTAGCATCCCTTCCTGCTGCATCGGGAGTCCATCCGCTGGGCTGATCCACTCGCGGATCAACACCGTGCCGAGCTGTGCCACGTAGAGCGTTGCGGCGGCGCCATTCAACGTGTCCGCTACCCCCGTGCTGCACGCGTGCAGTTGGGATGAGTACTGCGCCAGGAACTGATCCTGATACCCGGAAGGCTTCGGCTGTTTGCGCCAGCGGCCGCCCTTCGTCGCTGTGAAAGTGGCCGTCTGAGTGGAGATCTTCTCTGCCTCTTGTTCGTCGTCGAGAGTGCTCGCAAAGCCATACGCCGGAAGTGCGAGTTGTTTTTTCATTGCCTCCAGAATCGGTGCGCAGTTCGGATCGCGGGCAACGGTTTGCGCCTCCGCGTGGCTCGACGCAACCAAGGCAACGAGGCTGCACGCGGCGATCAATGCGAGCTTGAAAGATTGCATGAGAGGTTCTCCTGATGCCTCGGTTCGGATTGAGCATGGGGGATTCGGAGTTCGGCATGGCGAGTACAAACGTCGGCTCCCCTCATCATTTCGCCGCACGCCGGATTTTGCTGCAAAGTGGATAGCGAGCGTCAAATTTGCTCCACTGGTGCCCCCGAAATGCTGAAATCCTCTGCTTCCGCCCTATCCGGGTAGGGCGAATTCCTGAACCGGAACACTAGCGCTCCGAAGCGCTTTCCCGCAATCTGGACATTCGGAACCTCCGGGCAGACCTTTGGGGAAGTGGCGAATGGCGGCCGCAATGCTTTGCCTTAGCATTACCAGCCTGATGCTCTGATGAGCATCAGTCACGGGGAAACGGCAAGATAGCTGCCACCGCTTCCGACTCTAATACCTGCGCGCCCGGTGATCACATCGCGACCCAGCAACTCGATGCTTTTTACGGGTCGGTGCAGGCATCGGGCGCTCCACGTCAGCGCATGCCGCCGGACTTGACGATGTCCTGCAGCTCGCGGCGGAACGTGCTCCCGCTGTGCGTTGCGTCGTCGATGCGCCAAGCGCCAGCTTCCTTGATCACCGCAAACTCGAACCTGTCGATGCGGGCTTTCTGCTTACCCTGCGAATCAACGTCGGTCTGGGTCAACGTCGCGGAGACCGTCGCGCGGTCGCGGTTCGAGTCGACGCGTGTCACATCGAGCGGCTTCGCCAGATTGAAATCCTGCCCTTGCACGAAGAAATCGTAATCGAGACCGGCCTTGGCTGCGCGTCTGTAGAGCGCAAGGAGGCTTCTGCTGAAAAGGTTGGCCGCGTCCTGATCGCGGAAGCCGCTAGCGGTCGTCGCCGCACCGGTTCCGTAAGTCGCATAAAGACGACGAACTGGCGCAGCCGCGTCCGGTATCTGCGCCCAAGCCGCTACTCCGTAGAAAACGACCCCCACGATGATGGCCCAGCCCCTGATGTCCCGCATCAAGCTTTTCATCATATGGTCCCATGTCACCGCGCCGCGGACAGGAGGTGTTGAGGGCCCATGACGGCGATCCCATCTGCCGCCGGCGCCTGAAGCACGAGCCAGCGAAGCGAACGCGAGTCCTATAATCAAGCTAACAATGCCAACGTGTCTCACGGCGGGATCTCCCAAAATAATTCATCAATTGGCGAGCGCCGACTGTTCGCTTACTTCGCGTCTGGCTTGGAGTTCATTTGGTCGCGGAAGACTGCGTGGAGCCCGAGACCCGTCCCCAGAAAGGCGGTCAGGACGGCGATGATCGACCGGCTCGAAAAATGAGAGGAAGCGAAAAACATCCCGGCGGCAAGAAGTGCAAACGGTGCAACCATGAGCACGATGAGGCCGACGCGATTGAAATTGGGGGCCACACGCTTGGCCACTTCCACACCGAAATGCGAAGACAGAGCGGCGCCGAGAAACCATGCCCCAAGATAGACGTTGGAACCCGGCGTCAATCCCACGTAGTCTGGGAGGATTGATACGACCGCGATGCAGACGTAGAAAACGAGGGTGCCGGCAATGAGCGACATGACCAGCCTGCCTTCGCCCGCCGCCCTGGTTGGTGCATTGTCGGCCATCTCGTCCTCCCGCGTTGCGCTGACCGGGTGAGACCCAGTGTCCCCAAGATACTGAAATCCACTACTTCCGCCCTATCCGGGTAGGGCTAATGTCCTGAGGACACTAGCGCTCCACGGCGCTTTCCCGCAATCTGGACATTCGGAACCTCAGGGCAGACCTTTGGGGACGTGACGAATGGCGGTCGTAATGCTTGGCCTCCGCATTGCCGGCCCCATGGTCTGATGAACACCTGCCGCCGAGGGGACGGCGAGATGGCGGCAATTGCGTCTGACCCTAATGCTAGCGCGCGTCGCGATCATATTGCATCGCAACAACTCGACGCGCTCTTCGGCGCGGTGCTTGTCGGTGTGGCCGGAGCGGCCTTTGGCGCGTGGGTGGTCATCTACCTGCTGGTTTTGCGCCACGCCGTCGGCGCAGCTCCAGGATATTCCTGGGCTTCCTACATTTCCCTCTGCGCAGTGCTGCACGCGCTGCTCAGCTTGGCGCGATGGTTGCGCAGGCCCACTGAGGAGGAGTGGCGTCCGTGGGCGGTCTTTTTCACCATCGTCTGCCTGCTTGAAGGCCTTGGATGGGGCGTGATGCCGGTGATGGTAGCGACGAGCGGGGATTTTACCTATGAAATGGTCTCACTGACGGTCAGCCTCACCATCATCACGGCCTCGATAACGGCTTTCAGCCCCTATTTCCCGGCTTTTTCAGCGTTCTTCTTCCCCTCGACCTTACCCTACTTCGTCTGGGCGGCCAGCATTCCGAATGTGGAACACCGCGCCACCACCTCCCTCATGCTGATCTTCATCATCGCCATATTCCAACTCGCGTGGATTTCGAGCCGGCGGTTTCGGCGGATGCTGCTGCTGCAAATCGAGAAGGACGAGCAGGTACGGCTCGCGGCCGTCGCCAATTCCAGGCTCTCGACCTTTTTGGCAATGGCGAGCCACGAACTGCGCACGCCCGCGCAGGACCTCAGCAACCGCGCTGCCACCCTTGCCAGCAATCCCACGCTCGCGGGCAACGCCCAGCGTGACGCCGAGGACATTTATCAGCGATCCCAGGTGATCAACGAGATGTTCGGCGCGATGCTAAACCTGTCTCTGCTCGACGCTGGCAAAAAGACCCCCAACAAGCGCGATCTGGCCCTGGGTCCGATGTTGCAGGCGATCCGGGACGATTGCCTCAGGGATGCCGAGAAGAAGGGGCTGAAATTGCACCTGGCGCCAACCAGCGCCGCTGTCTACTCGGATGGCCCGATTCTCAGCGTCATCGTCAGCAATCTCGTCCGCAACGCCATCCGCTACACGCAACAGGGCAAGGTTTTGATTGGCGTCAGGATCAACCGGCAATCGCAGACCGTCACGATCCAGGTGCTCGATACAGGCCCGGGCATCAAGCCCGAGGACCAGGGGCAGATCTTCGGCGCCTTCTACCAGGTCGGAGCTGCAACGACGGGAACGGCCCAGGGTGCGGGATTGGGACTAACCATCGTGCAGCGCTTTGCCGCGCTGCTCGATGCTCGACTGAGCGTGCGATCGAAGGTTGGCCGGGGCAGTCTTTTCGAGGTCAGCGTACCGCTTTCCGTCAACCCGATCCCACGAGAAGCCGAGGGGATCGACGCGCGATTGCAGGTGTCACGCTTCATCGCTTTCGTGGACGATGACGACGCCATCGTCGAGAGCACCACGGCGCTGCTGCAAAGCTGGGGTCATCGCGTGCTGTCGGCGACCTCAGGCGATGCGATCGTCCTGGCGCTGGGCACGGAGGCGCTGCGTCCCGACCTGATCATCTCGGACTACCAACTGCGTGACGACGAGAACGGCATCGAGGTCATCGAACGATTGCGGTCGGAATACAACGAGGAGATTCCAGCGCTACTGCTTACCGGCGACTCCACCGCCGCAACTTTGGCCCATGCCCAAGCCGCCGGCGTTCCGTTGCTCCAATCTCCGGCGCCGGACAAGAGCCTCAGGGCGGCGGTCAGCGGCCTTACCGGCAAGCGCCCCGACATTTCTGCCGGACGGGGCAACGATCAGATCAAACCGGCCTGACGCGCCGCGGCAGCGGCCTGGGTGCGGTTGACGACGTTCAAGGCTTTGAAGATCGAGGTGATATGCGCCTTGACGGTCTTTTCGGAGCAGTCGAGTTCGTAGGCTATCACCTTATTAGGCTGGCCGGCGCTGAGCAGCCGCAGGACGTCGATCTGCCGCTCTGTCAGCTTCACCTTTGTGGTGCTCTCCGCAGCCCCATCGTCGCCGTGTTTCAGCCCAAGAAGGCTTAGCAACAGAGGTGGAACGTAGGCTTCCCCCCGCATCACGGCTTGGATGGCGTAAATCACGGTTTGTAGACCGGCGCTCTTGGGTACATAGGCCTGCGCGCCGGCTTCGAGCGCTTCGCGGGCCTCCTCCGGCTCCTCCGATGAGGACAGGATAATGCGCGGCAGCGCGGGGTGACGCCGGCCGAATTCGGCCAATGCTTCCATTCCGCCCATGTCCGGCATCACCAGATCGAGCACCACGACATCCAGATCCGACAGACCCTCGGCGATATCGAGCGCCTCCTTGCCGGAGCCCGCCTCGATAATATTGATGTCCGGCGTCTCCTGCCGCAACAGCGCCACCAGGCCGGCCCGGAGAACCGGGTGATCATCGGCGATCAAAATCTTCATAACGCTCGGTCCTCCTTCCTTGCGGACGAGTGCGAGAGAACTCGTTGCCACCGAGATCGAATATGCTCGCCGCGATTGCTCCGGTAAATCCGACGGAGGTCTATCGGCTGTGCCGAACGTCTTAGGACCGCGAGGATAGCCAATCGTGTTTCCTCGGACAACGACCAACCGGACCGACCTTAGTTCTTCATAGTGACGATCGTCGCGACGATTCTGCCTTCCCTGACCAGCGCGATGCCCGCACTCCCGGCCAGCGCCCGCCATGATGCCGGTGACGACGTAAACGTCCAGAGCTCGTCGCCGGGCTGCATGCCGGCCTTCAACGCCTCCCACTGGCTGTTGGAATGGCCGAATGGCTTCAATAACGCGGCGAACCGTTCCGGCGAACGGCGGGCGCGCCCACGGATGTCTTCGGCACGCTGCGTCTGCTCGCGTTCGATGATCTCGATCGTCTTGCGTTCAATGAGTTGAAGCTCGTGGTCGACAGCTTGACTATTCAGAGAGTTGGAAGGCAACGCCTCGGTCGCAGCCGACCCACGGCGCGTTCGCGTCGAAAACCGGCTCCACAAATGGCTGAAAATGCTCAATTGACCGTTTCTTCAAGGCTCGTCAACGCCGCTACATTCAAGCAGGTGTTCGGTGCTAAATTCAAGCAGGTGTTCGGTGAGCTGCTTTTTCAGGACCCCGAGTTCCAGCCGTAGTTCAATAATGTTGACCAGCGCGGACCTCATGCTGAGGATCAAGGCATCCTTGTCAAACACTTCTTGATTCGTGATCACGTACGTAAGCTCGCTGACGATATCGCCGAGCACCAGATCGTCTTCATCTGAGTCGTTTTCATCTGACATAAATTCTCCTCCCACCCGTCAGGCTCGGTTGTTCACAAACAACAACAGCCGTCAAAAAATAGCGCCATCCAATTTACCCACTCATCCGAGTGTATCGGGCGAGTGCCAGCGATGAAATCCGACCGAGGTCCAAAAGAGCGAACGAAACGTCTTACGACGCGCCGCTCTCATCGTGGGGGAGCTGCATTGTCAGCGGAGAACCTCGATGCCATTCCACCACACCGCCGTATAGCAATCGGCGCGATCATCCCAGATTAGATAGGCACGAATTCGATTGCCTGGAGAAAATGCATCTTCGTTCCACCAGTCCCCCAGCCGGGGTTCTCGGGGCTGCGATCGGTATCCAACGATGACGGTACGCCTAAGGCCAAGCCAGTGCAGCCATCCTCCTGTCTGCAAGCGAGGCTCGCCCTTGGTGATCCGCTTGAGGCTGAGCGCTGCTCTGCCATTGGATCGGTAGAGCACCCGCGCTTCGACAACGAGATCGGCTCGGCTGGCCAGATCAGCGTCCGACAGAGGTGCTGCGACCATTGTTCTTCTTTCTGGTCAACTCCGAGCAGTCGTCACACCGGCTTGTAGCAGACCTTGTACCAGGCAGCGTTCCGAAAAACCAAAATGTCGTAGGTCTGGACATCCAGCGTGGGCCCGACGAATGAAAACGGTTCCCGCGCCCGGCCGCGGCAGGTGATGGAGAAAGGGGTCGTCTTTATCGAGTAGAGACAACGCGTCGGCTTCCCGGCCTCGTCGTGAATCACAACGAACGAGAACGCTTCGCCCGGGCTAAACTGCACGTCGCCGCGCCAAAATTTGGGCGTGCCCACTTTGTAGAAAACGCATCCCGCTGGAATTTCATCGGCAAGCGCCGGAGTTGCCGCAAAAATAAGAAGGGCAGCGGCCAACATGGCGCCTGCTTTCGAGCACCTCAGCAAAGCTTGTATCATCGATACATCCCCTCTAGCCTCGCGACGGATAACCGCTTTTCCTTGCCTGCCTTCGAAAGTGGTCGACGAAGGCGGATTGGTAAATCGGACTGAGGTCTTTTGGACGCAGCGCGAAAGGTCGTAGGACCATTGGTCGCCTTTTTGCCAGTCGCCTCGGTCAAGAAATCATTGCTATCGCGATGGGTGATCAGAAGGCCCCGCAGCCAACTTAAGACGTCTCGCGACCTACGTCCTATTAAAACGCGACGATACCCGTGATAGCGTCCAGCAAAGGCAGGTAATGATGGATCGAGTGTCCTGGCCACGACGCCACGCAGATTCTCCCGAATGGCTTGTTCCGGCGCGGGACAATATTCAGCGAGCGTTGTTGCGCATCAAGGAACTGCTGGCTGCACTCCCGAAAACGACCGAAGCGGTTCACGCAAGCCTGGATGAGGGCATGCTCAACATGATGCTCGGCGCGGCCTTTTCGCTATGGAAGACCGTGATTCAAGCAGACCATCACTACGACCAGGCGACAGCCCTGAGCGGCGCCCAAGAGTTGGTCGATGAGGTGGCTCGCAATGACACGACAATTCACGCCGCGGAGTTGAACGCCTGGTTGCTCGGCTACTACCTGAGCGACGCGCGACTTCGGCTTGCCCAAGTCGCGGAGCATTGGCCCATTCGTCAATTAGACCGTGATTTTCTTCGGAGCTATCGCTTGACGGAAATCGGCCCCTCCCAGCCAATGTTTACGCCCGAACGCTGGGGTCAGTGCTTGACGGTCTTGCAGAACCTACTCGTGGCTTACGAGCGCAGAGCAGAACGCACGCGGCCTCAAGCCCAAACACAATCGGAAATAGGTTCAGCGGATAGCAACCCGAAGAGACCGCCGGTTATCGTGGGGGATACAGATGGAACCTACGCCATTCTCCGAAGCGACGGCGCTGCGGCATCCTTCGTCGACGGAAAATGGCAGCCCGGCATAGCATTTGAAAGCAGGGATTTTCTGGACATGTCTGAGATCAGCAATCTGGGAAGCAGGTCAATACTTCTGACAATGGCCGCCGAAGCGATGGCGAAATCTCTTGAAGAACACAATTCCGAAGTCCTTCCGGCATCCACGGATGGTTCGGGATAGCGTCCGAATCTGACTCCTGCCCGGTCGGCGTCTTCGGTCGGCTCCTGCTGCTGGTTAAGACATGACAGCTCTATAAGCGATGTCGGTAATGATGGAATCAATGTCCTGACCATGCCCCCTCGGA
The DNA here is from genome assembly GCA_003963455.1 of Hyphomicrobiales bacterium. Classification (GTDB taxonomy): domain Bacteria; phylum Pseudomonadota; class Alphaproteobacteria; order Rhizobiales; family Rhizobiaceae; genus Mesorhizobium. The sequence continues at coordinate 5,138 of RXJA01000277.1, read as the reverse complement.
TCTGCCTGCATGACATGTTTCGGCTGTGTCGAGAGAATTCGCTCGAGCTTGGCGCGATACTCCTTGGATCGGCGTTCTGCCGCGAGATGAGGAAGGACGATGTGGCGCGTGACGAAGACGCCATTCACTCAGCAGGAGTGTCTGCGGCGGGCATTGGACTATGCATGGCTGGCGGAGAACAGCCGCTGCGAAGCGGCGGCGGCCTATGCCTTTTATCAGGCACGTCGTTGGAGAAGTTTGGCGCTCGTTGCACGAACCGATGAATCTGGCGCCAAATGCGAAGGCCCGCCTGACCGCCTGAATGTTCCACGGTCTACCGGCTAACCCTCGTACACACTGGTCGCCGAGGTAAATTCGACGAGAGCATTCAGGGTGCTATCCAGCTCCACGGCAGCAGTTCGTCGAGCCCGTCTGCACAAGGAGGGCCTTAGAGGGCTATGGCGTAGACATAGTTCTCATCTTCACCTGCGACGGCGCGCCATTGTTTTACTCCAGGACAAAGATGAGTAGGGCTATGGCCAAGCTCGTGTTCGGAATGAACCAGTCGCTGGACGGCTACGTCGATCACATGGCGTTCGGACCAAGCCCTACGCTCTTCCGCCACTTCATCGAAGAGGCTGAGCGGCAGGCCGGCAGCATTTACGGTCGTCGCATGTATGACATCATGCGCTACTGGGACGACGATCATCCTGAATGGGATGCCGAGCGGCTTGCCTACGCGGCGGCGTGGCGGAACCAGCCGAAATGGGTCGTCTCGCGTTCGTTGAAGTCCGTCGGCCCGAACGCCACGCTTGTCGAGGGCAACCTCGAGGGCGCGATCCGCGAACTGAAGGCCGGGCGCGACGGCGAGATCGAGGTCGCCGGCCCGGATTTGGCGCAAAGCCTCACCGAGCTGGGCTTGATCGATGAGTACCGGATCTATCTGCACCCCGTCGTGCTCGGTCGCGGCAAGCCATATTTCGCCGGACCTCGGCCACCGCTGCGCCTAGTGGCTCATGATCGCATCGGCGAGGATGTGATCAGGTTGACCTACTGTCCTGCCTGATCTTGCTATCGAGCCAGAAAATCCCGCACCGCGCTTATCGTCGGTCCGGGAGCCTCTTCCATCAGCCAGTGCCCGGAATCGGGGATGACGACTTCGGTCACGTTGCTGGCGGCGTTGCGCATCACGACGGCTTCCGTCGCGCCAATTGATTTCGCGCCGCCGATGGCAAGCACGGGCATCGGCAATTTCTTTGCCAGGGCAGCCTGGTTGTCGACCGCATCCTTCCGGATCGATCGGAACTGGGCGAAGGCGGCGCGCATGGCGCCGGGCCTTGCATAGAGTTTCGCATAGTGCCGCCGGGTCGCCTCGTCGAATTTCGCGGGCGTGCCCGCGAACTCGTTCCAGAATCTGTCGAGATAGATGCGCTCGCGGCCTCGCACGAGGCGCTCCATGTCGGGTCCGCCGAAATCGAAATGCCAGAGCCTCGGATCCCGCACGATGTCGTTCCAGGGCGGAATGCCCGGCACCGGCGCATCCATCACGACAAGCTTGTCCGTCTTTTCAGGATAGCGGGCCGCGTAGGCATAGGCGACCATCGTGCCGATATCGTGCCCGATGATGTCTGCGTTCCCAATTTTCAGATGGTCGAGCACGGCCCGGATATCGGCGGCCTGGTTCCATTTTTCGTAGCCGCCCTCCGGGATCGAGGAGAGCCCCATGCCGCGCAGATCGGGGACGACAACGGTATGATCCTTGGAAAGCTCTCGGGCCAGTGGTTCCCACATGTCGCCGGTGTCGCCAAATCCGTGGATCAGCACCACGGCCGGTCCCGATCCGCCGATGCGCGCATAGATTTCGGCGCCGTTCGCGGCGACCATTTCAGTCCGGAAGCCTGGAAAGGTGCCGCCTTCCGCATGAACGGTCATCGGCGCGCCGATCGCCAGGAACAAAGAGAGCATCATCGCTTTGCCGAGCATCTTTCCCTCTCATCATTTCGATCCACAGGTGCTGAAATCTAGAACGATCGTTCTACATTAAGCAAGCCCTATTATGGAAACGCTGAGTCGGAGGTTTGGCATGGGAGCAGGAAGACCGCGCGAGTTCGATATCGACCAGGCGCTCGACCGGGCGGTCCAGCTGTTCTGGCGCCATGGCTATGAGGGGACTTCGATCGCCGACCTTACCGAGGCGCTCGGCATCACCCGCGCCAGTCTCTACGCCGCGTTCGGCAGCAAGGAGGCCTTGTTCCAGCGCGTGATGGATCGCTACGAGAGCCGGGCCGGTTCCTACAGGCGCGCCGCGCAGCAGGCCACGGCCCTTCAGGACGCCATTCGGCACCTGATGACCGGGCCGGTCGAGCTGCATGGAGACAAGCGCAATCCGCAGGGCTGTCTGGGTGTCCAAGGGGCATTGTCCGTCAGCCCGCTCTCGCAGGCGGTCAGAGGAGATCTGGCCGCGCGGCGTCGCCGCGGCGAACTCGGCATACTGGATCGGCTGCGGCGAGCGCAGGACGAAGGCGAGCTGCGGGCCGACGCGCAACCCGCCGATCTCGCCCGGTATTTTTCCGCATTGATATACGGAATGGCGATATTGTCGGCCGACGGAGCTAACAAAAAGGAGTTGGAAGCTGTCGCGGACATAGCCCTTCGGGGCTGGTCGAAAGCTCAATAGGCGATCGACGGCGATCGCGTGAACTCGAACGGCCAGCGTCAAAGGCGCTGCGGCCGGTTGTCAAAAGTGCGGAGCGGTTAAGGGCGTTCCGCGAAACGCTGAAACGCTCCAGGGTCGCGGCAGGCCGGCCCCTACCGATCAGCCCTTGGCGGTACCGGCCTTCCCGTTCGCGCCGTCGAGCAGCGCGATCAGTCCCTTGAGGATCTCGATCGGCGGCGGCGGGCAGCCTGGAATGTGCAGGTCCACCGGCACCACGTCCGACACGCCGCCGACGACGGCATAGCTGCCGGCGAAGCAGCCGCCATCCCTGGCGCAGTCGCCCAGCGCGACCACCCATTTCGGGTTGGGCGTCGCGTCGAAGGTCCGCTTCAGCGCCTCGCGCATGTTCTTGGTGACCGGCCCGGTGACCAGAAGCACGTCGGCATGGCGCGGCGAGGCGACGAAGCGGAAGCCGAAGCGCTCGATGTCGTAGAAGGCGTTGTTGAGCGCGTGGATTTCGAGCTCGCAGCCATTGCAGGAGCCGGCGTCCACCGCGCGGATCGACAGGCTCCGGCCCAGCCGCCTGCGGGCAAGCCCGTCAAGCGCGCGCGCCAGCTCGTCGACGGCGGCGTTGCTGGCTTGCGGCGCGCGCTCGGTCAGGGGCGGGCGGATCAGGCTTTCGAAGAGGAGCTTGCGCATGGCGGTAGGCCTCTAGAGGTCATGGCCGGAATAGGAGCAGTTGAACGATTTGTTGCAAAGCGGGAAGTCGGCGATGATGTTGCCGTCGATCGCCGCTTCCAGCAGCGGCCACTGGAACCAGGAAGGGTCGCGCAGGTGGCAGCGCTCGATCAGGCCGTCCTTGCCGATGCGCAGCCAGACCAGTATATCGCCACGGAAACCCTCGACCAGCGCCATCCCCTCGCGCGGTTCATCCGGCGCGGCGATATCGACGCTGATCGGGCCTTCGGGCAGGCGCGCCAGCATCTGCTCGACCAGCGACAGGCTCTGCTCGACCTCCCGCACGCGGATCCATACGCGGGCATTGACGTCGCCCTCCTGCAGCACCGGCACGTCGAAGTCGAGCTGGTCGTAAGGCGAGTAGCCCGGGCTGCGGCGCGCATCGAAATCGCGGCCCGACGCCCGCCCGACATAGCCGCCGGCGGCATATTGCCGGGCAAGCTCGACCTTGAGCCGGCCGGTCGCCACCGTGCGGTCCTGGAGCGAGGCGGTGTTGTCGTAGAGCTCCACCAGATGCGGAAATCGCTGCCTGATCTCCGCGACCAGCGACCGGATGGCGCTGGTTCCCGCCTCGTCCAGATCGCTTGCCGTGCCGCCGGGCAGGATGCGGTCGCGCATCAGGCGATGGCCGAAGGCCGCATCGGCGGCGCGCAGCACGCGCTCGCGCAGCACACCGCAATGCGCAAGCATGATCGCGAAGGCGGCGTCGTTGCAGATCGCGCCGATGTCGCCGAGATGGTTGGCAAGCCGCTCCAGCTCGGCCATCAGTGCCCGCAGCCATATTGCGCGCGGCGGCGGCGTTACGCCGAGCGCCGCCTCCGCGGCGCGGGCGAAAGCCAGCGAATAGGCGACCGTGCTGTCGCCTGACGTCCGGCCCGCGAGTTTCGCGGCGCGATCGATAGGCGCGCCTGCCATCAGGCCTTCGATGCCCTTGTGGACGTAGCCCAACCGCTCCTCCAGCCGCACCACCGTTTCGCCGCCGGCGGTGAAGCGGAAATGCCCCGGCTCGATGATGCCGGCATGCACGGGCCCGACCGCGACCTGGTGGAGGCTCTCGCCTTCCGCCGTCAGGAACCGGTAGGAAGAGGCGGCCGCCGGCCCGCCGGGCCGCGCCGCCAGCGGATGCAAGACGCCCCATTGGCCGTGGTCGAGCCAGCGGCGTGTGTCTGGCAGGCCTTGCGGCGCCAGCCCGAACAGGTCCGCCGCAGCGCGTTCCAGCCGCAGCGCCGGCGAATGGTGCTGGCCGACCGACGGGTAGCGGCCGCCACGGCAATCGAGGCTGATCACGCCGATGGTCAGCGCCTCGTCGAGGAGCGCCATGTGAACCTTGTCGGGCTCCCCCCACAGGCCGAGCAGGCTCCATCGGCCGGCGGCGAGCTGCTCGACGGCGAGGTTCCAGGCCTTGGGGGCGACCACGGCGCGCGGCCAGGGGGCGTGATGCCCGACCTGGCGATCGGCCTCGATCAGATCGGCGAGTGCGGGCAAGCTCTTCCTGCTCATGCGCCTACCCCAGGATCCCGGCGACATGCTGGAACCACGCCACCAGCGGCGGCGGCAGATAGATGCCGGCGGCAAACACCAGAGCGAGGTGCGAATACATCGGCACATAGGACGCCTCGACCGGCGCCATGCCGCCGCGCGGCTCGCCGAAGGCGACGCCCGTCAGCCGCAGCAACAGCGCCCCGAAGGCGATGAGCAGCCCGAACACCAGCGGGATCGCCAGCCACGGATGCCTGGCGAAGGTCGAGCTGACGACCAGGAACTC
>RXJA01000509.1 GCA_003963455.1 Hyphomicrobiales bacterium | reverse complement strand
GGCAGGTGGTAGGAGACGTGGCCGGCGGTATGGCCGGGCGTCTCGATGACCTCGATCCGTTCCTCGCCAAGGCGCACGACCGAGCCTTGGCCGACCGTCTCGTCGATGCCGGGAATCTTCGCCTTCTCGGCCTGCGGGCCGATGATGCGCAGCTTGAAGCGTTCCTTCAGCGCCAGATTGGCTTCGACGTGGTCGGCATGATGGTGCGTGGTGAGGATCAATGTCGGCGTCCAGCCGGTGCGCTGGATCGCCGCCAGGATCGGCGCTTCCTCAGGCGCGTCGATGATCGCAGTCTCACCGCTTTTCGGGTCGTGAACCAGCACGCCGAAATTGTCGGTGCGGCACATGAATTGCTCGATCTCGACGGCCATCGGCATCTTTCTCCGTTACCGCCGCAGACATAGGGCGACCGGCCGTCGATGTCATCCGCGTTTATCGAACTTGGCGCGTTTATCGAACTTGGCGCCTTTGTTGAACTTGGCATGCTTCACAGCTACCGTCCCGCGCATGCATTCGGATATCGTCGATCTGCGTTCCTTCTACTCGACCACGCTTGGCCGCTTGGCCGAGCGTTCGATCACCATGGCTTTATCGTCCATATGGGCAGCGGTCCCCAACGAGCGGCTGGTCGGTCTTGGCTATACGCTGCCATGGCTGGAGCGCTTCGGCGCCGATGCCGAGCGCGTCTTTGCCTTCATGCCGGCTACGCAAGGCGCGGTGGTGTGGCCGGCGTCGGGGCCGACGGCGACGGCGCTGGTCTTCGACGAGGAACTGCCGCTGGTCGATTCCTGCATCGATCGCGTGCTCCTGGTGCACTCGCTCGAGCACGCGGAGAACCCACGCGAGACGCTGAACGAGATCTGGCGCGTGCTGTCGCCGGCAGGGCGCGTCGTCATCGTCGTGCCCAACCGGCGCGGTATGTGGGCACGTTTCGAGCACACGCCCTTCGGCAATGGCCGGCCGTTCTCGCGCGGCCAGTTGACCGAACTGCTGCGCGAGGCGAATTTCACCCCGGCGACATGGAGCGAGGCGCTGTTCTTCCCGCCGTCGCCGCGCCGCTTCATGATGCGGTTCCACAATTTCCTGGAGCGAGCCGGCCGGCGGTTCTGGCCGATCTTTTCCGGCGTCATCGTCGTGGAGGCGCAGAAACGGCTCTACCAGGGCGTGCCGGTCGCCCAGCGCGCGTCGCGCCGCGTGTTCGTGCCGGTCTTCTCGCCACAAGGCGCGACGCGGCTGGGCCGACAGGCGCCCAAGCCGGGCTCGGCCCAGTGACGCGTTCGTGATCGGGACCGTGCCTTGCGTCGGGCGGCTATCGTCACCCTATCTGAGGCTTGCCCGATCCGAGGCATGCTCGCTTGGGCGGCAATCATGACCGCCGCGGAAACCAGGAATATCCTTTATGGACGACCAGACCGATAAAAAGCCACGCCTGCAGAAACCCGCCGTCTCGGTGGAGGCAAGCAGCCTCTCCGACCAAGTGGCGACGATCAGGCTGGGGCTGAAATCCTCGCCGGTGCGCTGGGCGCTCGCCTGGGTCTCGATCGGCATCGTCGCCGTCATCATCGCGACCTCGATCGGGCAGGTTTTGCTCAACCGATGGAACCAGCCCTTCTACGATGCGCTGGCGCGACGCGACATGGCGGACTTCCTGCATCAGCTTGTCGTATTTGCGATGATCGCCGGAGCGCTTCTGGTGCTCAACATCGGCCAGACCTGGCTCAACCAGATGATCCGGCTGCGGTTGCGCGAGGCGCTGACGCTCGACCTGATCGATCAATGGATGCGGCCTGCCCGTGCCTTCCGGTTGGCCAATGCCGGCGCCATCGGCGTCAATCCCGACCAGCGTATGCAGCAGGATGCCGCTCATTTGTCGGATCTGTCGACGGATCTCGGCGTTGGCCTGCTGCAGTCCTTCATCCTGCTCGTCTCCTTCATCGGCGTGTTGTGGGAGCTGTCTTCCGGCTTCGTCTTCCACATCGGCGGCTATTCGCTGGCGATACCGGGCTATATGGTCTGGGCCGCCTTCCTCTATGCCGGCATCGCTTCGTGGCTGAGCTGGCTGGTGGGGCGTCCGCTGATCAGCCTCAACAGCGAGCGCTATACCCGCGAAGCGGAGCTGCGCTCGTCCATGGTGCGGGTCAACGAGAATGTCGACGCGATCGCGCTTTACCATGGCGAGCCCGATGCCCGGCGCCGGCTGGAGCTTGACCTTGGCACGGTGCTGGGCGCCATGCGACGCATCTTCACGGCGCAGATCAACCTGTCCTGGGTGACCGACACCTATGGCTGGATAACGGTGGTGGCGCCCATCCTGGTGGCTTCCCCGGTCTATTTCTCGGGTGACATCTCTTTCGGCGGGCTGATGATGGCGGTTGGCGCCTTCAACCAGGTCCATTCGTCGCTGCGCTGGTTCATCAACAATATCGGCAGCATCGCCGACTGGCGCGCGACGCTGATGCGCGTGGCCGATTTTCGCATCGCGCTCACCGAGACCGATGCGCTGCACGACACGGAAAAACGCATCCAATTCGGTGAAAACGCCAATGGCAGCCTGACCTTTGACAAGCTTCAGGTGTCATCGCCGGAAGGCTGCACCAAGCTTGCCCAGACGGATGTCGAAATCCACTCCGGCGAACGCGTCATGATTACCGGCGAGCCGGGCGCCGGCAAGACGTTGTTCTTCCGCGCCATTGCCGGCCTGTGGCCATGGGGTAGCGGCCGGATCGGCCTTCCGGCGGGCGAGACTCCCATCTTCGTGCCGCGCGTGCCCTATTTCCCGGCCGGTACACTGCGCGAGGTCCTCGATCATCCGAACGGAGAGGCCCCAGCCAGCGATGCCGAGATCGCGGCCGTACTCACGGAGCTCGGCCTCGATCGGCTGGCAACCGAGCTTGACCAGCCCGGGCGGTGGGAACGCGAGCTCAGCGATGACGAACAACGAGCGCTGGCTTTCGCCAGACTTGCCTTGCGCAAGCCAAAATGGGTGATCATGGACGAGGCGCTCGACGCGTTCGACGGCCCGTCGCTGCGGCGGGTGCTGGCGATGATGGAAAAGCGCCTGCCGGGGACTACCATCCTGAATATAGGACGCGGCCTGCACAACACCCAGTTCTTCCCGCGTGCGCTGAATATCGTGAAAGATACCGGCGCGCCGGCGCTCAAGCCGGCGCGCGTCCGCGCCGGGGCGATCGAACCGCCGCCCCAGGCGGCGCGTCGCAAGAAATAGCTTTATTTTGCCGCGATCGCCGGGAAGAATCGCCGGCGTCGAAAGAACGCCCGCAGCCATGCTCGAGATGCTCAGCCTGCTTGCCTGTTTCGCCTGCGCCGGGGCGGCTTCGTTGCCCGCGCCTGACGATGGTATGCCGGTCGATGTCGAGCTCGTGCTTGCCGTCGACATCTCGCAGTCGATGGATGAGGAGGAGTTCGCGCTGCAGCGCGCCGGGTATGTCGAGGCGCTGCGCCATCGCGATTTCATCAACGCGGTGCGTTCGGGAACGAACGGCCGCATCGCGGTTGCCTATTTCGAATGGGCAGGGGTCGTGCGCGACGACGGCGTCATCGCCTGGCAGGTCATCGAGGGCGAGGACAGCGCCAACGCTTTCGCCGACAAGATCGCCTCCCGACCTTTCCGGAGCTTTCGCGGCACGTCGATCTCGGGCGCGCTGGGCTTCGCTACCGGGCTACTTGAGAAAAGTGCTTTTTCCACACTCCGCCGGGTCATCGACATATCGGGCGACGGCCCCAACAATACCGGACCGCCAGTCGCCACGACGCGCGACGCCGCTTTGGCCAAAGGCATCGTCATAAACGGCCTGCCGATTCTGATCAGCCCATCGCCGAGCGTCGGCCATCTGGACAGCTACTATGCCGACTGCGTGACCGGCGGTCCGGGATCCTTCGTGCTGCCGATCCGTGCGGCATCGGAATTCTCCACCGCCATACGCCGCAAGCTGATCCAGGAGGTGAGCGGCATACACGACGCCGCAACGTTCCGCGTCGATGCGGCGGCTGTCGACTGCCTGTTGGGCGAGCGCCTGCGGCAGAGGTTTTCCGATCCATACTTCCCGGAACTCGACAGGTAACCGGCTTTCTCTAAGCTCTAGACCGGCCGGGCGCCGTATTTGGCGCGGAACTCGTCATAACAGTCGCGGCGCCAGCGGCGTCCGACGACATAGCCCCGCACCAGTTCGGCCGGCGAATAGCCGAGCGACTTGGACGACCGGTTGGCGTGATAGCCAGAGAACGCCTGCGGCAACCTGCCCTTGAGGATATCGGCGATGATCTGGCGCGCGATCATATAGGGCGGAACGTCGGGATAGCGATCGGCGATATAGGGGTGCTTGTCGATCAGGTTGGCATAGGCCTCGACATAGCCGTCGCGGCGTCCGGAGATCGAATTCTCCGAATTGTATTTCTTCCAGTCGATGTCCTCGGACAGCAAGGCGCCGCCGCGCTGGGCGAAGCGCAGCAGCAATTCGCGGTCCTGCATGCGCGTCACGTCGCTGTCGTAGCCGCCGATCGCGAGCAATGATCCAAGACGGGCCGTGATCGCCGAGCCGGCAATGAAGATTGTCTGCGAGACCAGGGCCCGCTGCAGCGTGCTCTTGTCGAGGATGGCGCCGCGATTGATGCATTTGGTGGCGCGGCCGCCCTTCAGCGACAGGAAGGAGCTGATCATCACTTCGAGCGAAGGGTTTTCGTCGAAGAGAGCCAGCGTCCGCTCCAGCCGGTCCGGCAGATAGACATCGTCCGAATCGAGGAAGGTCACCACAGGCGCCCGCGCCCGCTCTATGCCCGCATTGCGCGCGGCATTGGCGCCGCGCCATTTGGCGCCGACATAGATCAGCCTCGGGTCGCGGATTTCGGCGAGCGCCGCGGCCGTCCCATCCGTCGAACCGTCGTCGACCACAATGTGCTCGAAACGGGCGAATGTCTGCGCCAGGACGCTTTCGACCGCGCGCACGACCTGGCTACGCCGGTTGTGCGTCGGCGTGATCACCGTAATCAGCGGAACGTCTTCGCTCGACATCGGGCTGCCACAACCGGTCGGATCTGGTATTTGCCGGATAGGTCTGAAGAGAATCTCGTATCCCATCTCTGATTGTGGCCGACGCTACAAAAAAGCCACGCTTGTGTCACGCCGCGCCCGCCAAGAAATGCGGCAACAGGCGGCTTTTCCGCGGCATTGCGGTTTGAAGGCAACAGGATCGGCTTTCGGATTCGGCGGGACAGGTCCGCTCCAGGGCGAGAGACGTGCGCCGATCGATCGCGCTCCGTGAGGTCAAGTCCTCTTCAGCAGAAACACCGCCTGCTGACCAAAGAAATTCCAGAACCACCAGGGCATCGACAGACCGATCTTCTGGCCGTTGGCGTCGAGCGCGGTCGCTTTCTCGACGGTCGCGCCGAGCTCCTCGCAAAGGTTGACGAAATCGCGGATGGTGCAGAAGTGGATGTTGGGCGTGTCGTACCAGGAGTAGGGCAGGTCCTTGGTGACCGGCATCCTGCCCTTGATCAAAAGCGAGAAGCGCACGCGCCAATGGCCGAAATTGGGGAAGGAGACGATGGCCCGGTTGCCGATCCTGAGCAGTTCGTCGAGCACGACCTTCGGGTTGCGCGTCGCCTGCAGCGTCTGCGACAGCACGACGAAGTCGAAGCCCTTGTCGGGGTAGAATTTCAGATCCGTGTCGGCGTCGCCCTGAATGACGGAAAGGCCGCGCGCCACGCATTCGTTGACGCCGCGCTGCGACAGTTCCAGGCCGCGACCGTCGACCTGCTTGGTTTCCTGCAGCAGTTCCAGGAGCACGCCGTCGCCCGAGCCGACGTCGAGCACGCGCGAACTGGCGGGAATAAGATCGGTGACGACATCGAGGTCGACACGCTGGGCGCGATTGACGCTCATGGGGATACGGTCCGATCCTGGGTTTGCGTTCCGCTCATGCGCCGAGCCCTCTGGCGCGGGCGGCCGATGCGATGAAGCCGTTGATGGCGGCGAACAACTCCGGCTCGTCGAGCAGGAAGGCATCGTGGCCGCGATCGGTCTCGATCTCGACGAAGGAGACGGAAGCGCCGGCCGCGTTCAAGGCATGCACGATCGAGCGGCTCTCCTCGGTCGGGAACAGCCAGTCGCTGGTGAAAGAGACCAGGCAGAAGCGCGTCCTGGTGCCGGCGAAGGCATCGGCGAGGCGCCCGCCGTGATCGGCGGCAAGGTCGAAATAATCCATCGCGCGGGTCAAATAGAGATAGGAATTGGCGTCGAAACGGTCGACGAAGGTCATGCCCTGGTGGCGCAGGTAGCTCTCGATCTGGAAATCGGCGTCGAAGCCGAAGGTGAGCGCTTCGCGGTCCTGCAGGTTGCGGCCGAACTTGCGGTGCAGCGCCGCTTCCGAAAGATAGGTGATGTGGGCGGCCATGCGCGCGACGGCGAGTCCTTTTTCCGGCCGCTTGCCGAAATCGAGATATCTGCCGCCATGCCAGTCAGGATCGGCCATGACGGCCTGCCTGCCAACCTCATGGAAAGCGATGTTCTGTGAGGAATGGCGGGCGCCGGTGGCGATCGGCAGGGCACAGAACACGCGCTCCGGATAGCTCGCCGCCCATTCCAGCACCTGCATGCCGCCCATCGAGCCGCCGAGCACGCAAAACAGCTTCTCGATGCCGAAATGATCGACGAGCATCGCCTGCGCGCGCACCATGTCGCGGATGGTGATGATCGGCAGGTCGAGCCCGTAGGGCTTGCCCGTCGCCGGGTTGGTCGAGGCCGGGCCGGTCGAGCCGAGGCAGCCGCCGATGACGTTGGAGCAGATGACGAAGAAGCGGTTGGTGTCGATGATCTTGCCGGGGCCGATCAGCACTTCCCACCAGCCGGGCTTGCCGGTCACCGGATTGGTGTTGGCGACGTGCTGGTCGCCGGTCAGCGCGTGGCAGACGAGGATGGCGTTGGAGCGCGCGTCGTTGAGCGTGCC
>RXJA01000356.1 GCA_003963455.1 Hyphomicrobiales bacterium | reverse complement strand
GAAGGACATCCAGAGCCTGAGGGCGGCGGTGTGCGACCTGAACGGCATCATGCGCGGCAAGCGCATTCCGGTCGAGCAGGCGCGCAAGGCGCTCGAAGGCAAGCTGCGCATGCCCTATTCGGCCATCGGCCTCGACATATGGGGCGAGGACATCGAGGGCAATGCCCAGGTGTTCTCGACCGGCGACGCCGACGGGCTTTGCCACTGGACCGGGCGCGGCATATTGCCGGTGAACTGGACGGCCCATCCGACCGCGCTTCTGCCGCTCTGGCTGGCGGACGACAGCGGCGCGCCGTATCTGGGCGACCCGCGCCGCGCGCTGGCCCGCATCCTCGACCGCTACGCGGCGCTCGGCCTGACGCCCGTCACCGCGACCGAACTCGAATTCTACCTCGTCGATCCGACCTCGCAGCGCCCTGTCGGCCCGGTCTCGCCGGTCACCGGCAGGCGCCTCGATTCCGACGCGGCGCTTTCGATCGACGAGGTCGACGATTTCGAGGCCTTCATCCACGACATCTACGAAGCCTGCCGCATGCAGGACATTCCGGTCGACACCGCGATCGCCGAGAAGGGCGTCGGCCAGTTCGAGATCAATTTGAACCATGTGCCCGACGCCTTGCGCGCCGCCGATGACGCTGTGCTGTTCAAGCGCACCGTGAAGGGCATTGCCCGCAAGCATGGCTTCGCCGCCTGCTTCATGGCCAAGCCTTACGGCGAACGCGCCGGCAACGGCTTCCATGTGCATTTCTCCGTTCTCGACAGGGACGGCCGCAACATCTTCGACGACGGCTCCGACCAGGGCTCCGAAACAATGCGCCACGCGGTCGGCGGCCTGCTTGCCGCGATGGCGCAAAGCACACTGGTGTTCGCGCCGCACTTCAATTCCTACCGCCGGCTGCGGCCGAGATCCTACGCGCCGACCGCCGTCGCCTGGGGCTACGAGAACCGCATGGTGGCGATCCGCATCCCGGGCGGCCCGTCGGCCGCTCGCCGCATCGAGCATCGCGTCTCCGGCGCCGACGCCAATCCTTACCTGGTGCTGGCGGCGATCCTGGGCGCGGCCTTGATCGGTATCGAGCGACAGCTCTCGCCCGGCGAACCGACCGGAGGCGAGGGCCAGGGGCTGACGCTCGCCAAGCTGCCGCCGGATTGGGCCTCGGCCATCGCAGCCTTCGAGGCCGGTCCGTGTGTTGCCGAGATATTCCCGGACGTACTGCGAGACGCCTTCGTCGCCTGCAAGCGCCAGGAATTGAACACGTTCGCGCTGAATGTCAGTGACTTCGAGATCGAGACCTATCTCGAGAGCGTTTGAGGTCGGCTACGCGGCAACGCCTTCGTCGAGACGCCGCCGGCAATATCGGCGGCGCTAACCCTTGAACGCCGGCAGCGTCAGGCCCTTGACGCCGACATCGAGCGCGAACAGCCCGCCCGGGTGCTTCTGGCCGACGAAATGGCTTGCGGGACGCTTCAGCACCGCCGAGGTGACGTAGAGGACGTCGAGGTTCTTGCCGCCGAACTCGCAGCAGGTCGGCAGGTCGGTCGGCAAGAGCACCGTCTGCATCAGCCTGCCCGTCGGGTCGTAGCGGCAGACCTTGCTGGTCACCGGGATGGTCACCCAGTAGCACCCTTCCGCATCAACCGTGGCTCCGTCGGCGACGCCGCCGGTCACGGTCATGTCGATGAAGGTGCGGCGGTTCTCGATATCGCCGGTGGCTTCATCGAAATCATAGGCCCACACCGCGCCCGCATGGCTGTCGGAAAAATACATGGTCTTCGAATCCGGACTCCAGGCGAGCCCGTTGGAGCAGCCGATGCCGTCGAACATCTTGTGCACCGAAAGATCGGGATCGAGCCGGTAGAGCCCGCCGATGAATTCGATGGGCTTGCCGGGCACCTCGAACATCGAGCCGGACCAGAACCGCCCCTGCCGGTCCGGCTTGCCGTCGTTGAAGCGGGTCTTCGGCATATGCGCTTCCGGGTCGACGATCGCCTCGAACTTGCCGGTCGCCGGGTCGAAGAAATGAAAACCGTCGGCCATGGTCAGCACCAGGCCGCCCTTCTCGCGCAGGCCGAGGCAGCCGAGATATTCCGGCGTCTCGAACACCTCGTCCTTGCCGGTCGCGGGATCGTAGCGGTGGATCAGCTTCTTCCAGATGTCGATCCACCACAGCACGCCGGCTTTCGGATCCCAGAGCGTGCCTTCGCCCAACTCCGCTCCGGCATCGACGACGCAGGTGATTTCGACCATGTTCAAGCCCTTCTGCCGCGAAGTCTGCCGCCGAGCCCGGCGAAGGTCTCGCTGCCGATCGACACCGTGATCAGGATCACCGCGCCGTAGACGACGAGCAGCGCGCCGCTAGACAGGTTGAGCGCCGGCAGGAGCCCGGTGAGGATGGTCAGCACCATGGCGCCCGCGACGGTGCCGAGATAATGGCCGCTGCCGCCGAGGATCGAGGCGCCGCCGATGGCGACGGCCGCGATCGAGGTGAACAGATAGGCGTCACCCATGCCGAGGTAGGCCTGGCCGGAATAGCCGGTCAAAAGCATGCCTGCGAAAGCGGCGGTGAGGCCGGAGACGACATAGGTCAGGATGGTGGTGCGCGCGGTCGGCACGCCGGAGAATTCGGCGACGGTGGCGCTGGTGCCGAGCGCATAGAGATGACGCCCGAACGCCGCCTTGGAGAGCAGCAGCGTGGCGACCAGCGTCAGCGCGAGCCAGATCAGCGCGATGACCGGGAAGCCGCCGATGCGCCCGACCGACAGGAACTGGATCAGCGCCGGCGCCGAAGGCGTTGGCGAGCCGCCGGTCAGCACCAGGATCAGGCCCTGCAGGATGACATTGGTGGCCAAGGTCATGATGATCGGCGGCACGCCGAACTGGGCGACCCCGACGCCGTTGATGAGCCCGATGAAGGCGCCGCCGGCAAGCAGCAGCGGCATGACCCAGACAAGCGGCAGATCCTGCCCGCCGCAGAGCAGCGCCATGACGATCGCCGCCGAATTCAGCACCCAGGGCACCGACAGGTCGATGCCACCGCCGATGATGACGAAAGTCTGGCCGAGCGCGACGATGCCGACGAAGGCCGCCAGCACCACGGTCGAGCGCATGTTGGAGACCGAGAGGAAGCCCGGCGAGAAGATCGCCGTGACCAGGAGCAGCACGACCATGCCGGCATAGGCAAGCACGATGAGGCGGTTGCGGGCGAGGAAAGCGCTCATTGGACGCGGCTCCTCGCGGCCTTTTCGGCGACCGAGCTTGCCAGCACCGAGAGCAGCAGGATGACGCCGGACGCCACCGGCTGCCAGTAGCTCGACACGTGCAGGACGAAGACCAGATTGCCGATGAGGGTGAGCACGAAGGCGCCGATCAGCGTGCCGGCGAGATGGCCGCGACCGCCGAACAGGCTGACGCCGCCGATGACCGCGGCCGCCACCGAAGGCAGGATATAGTCCTTGCCGATGGTCGGCGAACCGGCGCCGGTCTGCGTTATCAGGAACAGCGCCGCGCCCGCCGCGAACAGGCCGGACAGGCCGTAGGTGACGATGTTGACGCGGGTGATGGAGACGCCGGACAGGAAGGCCGATTTCTCTTTGGAGCCGGAAGCCTGGATGGTGATGCCGACGCGCGTCGCGCGGAACCACCACCAGAACACGAGCAACGCCAGCAGCATCCAGACGGGACTGGTCAGGCCGAGGAACTGCGCGGAAGCGAAGCCGACCCACCAGCCGGGAACGCTGCCGCCATCGGTCGGCAGGATGATCATGGCGACGCCGTTGAGGATCGACCAGGTGGCGAGCGTCACCAGGAAAGGCTGCAGCTTGAGCAGCGAGATCAAAAGGCCGTTGAGCGCGCCGATGAGGAAGCCGAGCGCCAGTATGGCCAGCGCCCAGAACGCCGTGGTCGAAGGATCGTCGGCGAAACGCGTCGCCGCGATCACGGTGCCGAGGCTGATCATGCCGCCGATCGACAGATCGATGCCGCCGCGCAGCAGAACGATGGTCTGGCCGGTTGCCGCCAGCATCAGCGTCATTGCGGCGGCCGTATCGAGATTGAGCTCGTCCAGCGTGAAGACGCCCGACTGCAGGCTGCCATAGATGGCGACGATCAAGGCCAGCATCAGGCATGCGACGAGGAACGGCGCCCGGTCGAGCGCGCGGCCGCGCCAATCGATGCCCGGCTTGGTGTCCTTCGCATGCGCCGGCATCTGCGCCCCCTCCATAGTCTGCTCCACGGACATCACCATGCCTCAGGCCGCCCTTGTTTCAAGCATGGCGGCGCGCAGGATCTCCTCCTCCGAAATATGATCGCCCTCCAGCGTCGCGGCGATACGGCCGTTGCGCATGACCAGAACGCGGTCGGCGACATGGACGAGCTCGGGCATGTCGCTCGAATGGAAAAGGATCGCATAGCCCTTGGCGGCGAGGTCGCGCATCAACTGAAAGATCTCGCCCTTGGTGCCGACATCGACGCCGCGCGTCGGATCGTAGAGCAGGAGCACGCGCGCTTGCGTCAAAAGCATCTTGCCGAAGATCACCTTCTGCTGGTTGCCGCCGGACAGCGTGCCGGCAAGCTGCTCCGGCGTGCCGGCCTTGATGCGCAGGAAATCGACCATCTCCTTGACTAAAGCCGCTTCCTTCTGCCGGCTGAGCAGGCCGTTTTCGGTGAAGCGCTTGATGACCGACAGCGTCAGGTTCTCGCGCACGCTCTTGGTCAGGAGCAGGCCCTGGCCGCGCCGGTCTTCCGGCACCAGCGCGATGCCGTCCTTGCCGGTCAACGCCTGGCGCGGATTGCCGATCGCGGCGGGCTTGCCCCAGAGCTCGATCGCGCCGCTCGCTTTCGTGGCGCCGAACAGCGCCTGGAACAGCTCGCGCTGGCCGTGGCCCTGCAGGCCGCCGACGCCGAGCACCTCGCCCTCGCGAAGCGAAAAATCGACGCCCGAGAGGCGGCTGCCGCCGGTGAGATTCCCGACCTTGAGCGCGACGCGATCGGTCATCGTCGGCACGCGCTCGGGATAGAGCCGGTCGAGATGCCTGCCGATCATCTGGGTGACGATCTCGTCGTCGGAGACGGCAGCGGCCTCATGCGCGGCGACGGTGCCGCCATTGCGGAAGATCGTGAGCCGGTCGGCAATAGCGCGAACCTCGGCCATGCGATGCGAGATGAAAATGACCAGCCTGCCCTCGGCGGCCAGTTGCCTTGTGAGCTTCAACAGCCATTCGGCTTCCCGCGCCGGCAACGCCGACGTCGCCTCGTCGAGGATCAGGATGCGCGGGTCCTTGGCCAGGCCCTTGGCGATCTCGACGATCTGCCGTTCGGCCAGCGTCAGCCGCCGCAATTCCTGCTCGGGACGCAGCGCCGGGAAATCATATTTTTCGAGCAGCGCCAGCGTCCTGCGGCGCATCTCACTGCGATTGACGGTGCGAAGCCATGTCCTCGGCTCGTGGCGGAACCAGATATTCTGCTCGACGCTGAGATCGGGAATGAGCGACAATTCCTGGAACACGGCCGCAATGCCGCGCGCCTGCGCGGCGTCCGGGTCGGCGGGTCGATAATCCTGCCCGTCGACCAGGATGGAGCCGCCGTCATGCTGCACCGCTCCCGACAGGATCTGGATGAAGGTGCTCTTGCCCGCGCCGTTCTCGCCGAGCAGCGCATGCACCTCGCCGGCCCGGGCGCTGAATGCGGCTTCGCTCAGCGCGACGATGCCGCCATAGCGTTTGGACAGACCGTTGACGGTGACGAGATCCATGGGCCGCTATCTATCTCCCTGTTTTTACGCAATTCCGGACGGAAAACCGCTCACACTTTTCCTGGAATTGCTCGAAAAGGTCTCCCGGCACCGCTCGATGCCGGGAGACAGGATCGTGGAACAGGATGTTACTTGCTGCCGGCGGCTTCCGCGGCGGTGATCTCGACCCAGTCGGGCGTGATCGGCAGCGTCAGGCCGGGCGCCTGATCGGGGAAGGCATTCTCGCCGACCGCGATCTTGATCATCTTGGTGCCCGGATAGAGTTTCGACTCGAAAGGATCGGTGGTCACGAAATCGCCCTTGACCGACACCGAGCGTTCGGCCGGCTTCTTGCCGGTTTCCAATATATCGACCGCCAGCTTGATCGCTTCAGACGACAGATAGGCCGGATTCGAGCCGAGGATGCACTTGGCGCCTTGCGTCTGCGCACAGGTGACGGCCGCGACATTGTAGGAGAAGCCGACGACCGGGACGATCGGCCGGCCGGCGTCCTTCAGCGCCTGGATGGCGCCCGAGCCGTAGCCTTGCGTCATGATGCCGTCGATCCTCGGATTGGCGGCAAGCAGCGCCGCGACACCGGACTGTTCCGGCCCGAGCGCGTAATTGCCGTTGTAATAGCCGACCACCTTGATGTCGGGATATTTGGCCAGAACCTTCTCATAGCCGCCCTGCAATTGCGCCGAGATTGGAGCGCCGGCGAGGCCGCGGTCGAGGATGATGTTGCCCTTGCCGCCAAGCTGCGTTGCCATCCATTCCGCCATGACGGCGGGTATGCGGTCCCAATCCGAGGCGACCGCGTAGGCGCACGGCTCGGTCACCACCTGGTCGAAGCTGATGACGACGATACCGGCATCGCAGGCCTTCTTGATGGTGGGGTTGAGCGCCGAATCCGAACCGGCGTCGACGAGGATGGCGTCCGGCTTCTGGCGGATGATGTTGTTCAGCGAGTTGATCTGCGCCTGTACAGTGTTCTCGACATTCTCGATCTTGAGGTCGACGCGGCCTTTCAGCGGCCCCTTGTTGACCGACACGGTGGCGACGCGCTCCATCTGTTGGCGCCAGTCATTGCCGACGAAATTGTTGGAGAGATAGATGGTGTAGGGCTTCTTGTCCTCGGTATGCCCGGCCTGCATGGCGACTGCCATCATGGTGGCGGCAAGCGCTGCAAGGCCGGTATATCGGCTCAATAATTTCATGGTTTTTCTCCTCCCGTTTTCGTTTCGAAATCGCAGCGCCTCACGACGGCACCCTCTCCTCGTCAAAATCAGCTTCCAGAGGCCTCCTTGGGTGTGATCTCCACCCAGCTCGGCGATACCGGCAGCGAAAGGCCCGGCGCCAGGTCGGGGAACACGGTCTTGCCGAGCTCGATCTTCACGGCCGAGGAATTCGGCGCGTATTTGGCGGCGACCATATCCGTGGTGAGGCCTGGCGAATTGAACAGCACGGTCGTGTCGGCCGGCTTCTTGCCGGTATCGAGAATGTCGACGGCGAGCTTGATCGCTTCCGCCGAGAGCGACGGCGGATTGGCGCCGAGCCAGCATTTCGCGCCCTTGGTCTGCGCGCACGTAACGCCGGTGCCGTTGAAGGCGGCGGCGACGATCGGCACCATCGGCCGGTCGGCATTCTGCAGCGCCTTGATGGCGCCGGTGCCGTAGCCTTGCGAGAAGATGCCGTCGACTTCCGGATGCGCAGCGAGCAGGCTCGCCACGCCCTCCTGCTCGGGGCCGGCGGCGTAGTTGCCGTTGAAGTAGCCGACGATCTCGATGCCCGGGTACTTCTTGAGCACGGCGCCGAAATTCTTCTCGAACTGCTCGGATATCGGCGCGCCGGCAAGGCCGCGATCCATCAGCACCTTGCCCTTGCCGCCGAGCATGGAGGCCATCCATTCGGCCTGGTTGTTGGCCATGATGTCGAAGTCGGAATGCAGCTTGTAGGCACATTCGGCCGACACGGTCTGGTCGAAGCTGACGACGATGATGCCGGCGTCGCAGGCCTTCTTGATGGTGGGATTGAGGGCCTCGGCCGACGATGCGTCGATCAGGATGGCGTCGGGCTTCTGACGGATGATGTTGTTCAGGGAATTGATCTGCGCCTGTACGGTGCCTTCGGCGTTTTCGATCTTCAGGTCGACGCGGCCTTTCAACGGTCCCTTGTTGACGGCGACATTGGCGACGCGTTCCATTTGCTGGCGCCAGTCATTGCCGACGAAATTGTTGGAAAGGTAGATGGAGTAGGTTTTCTTGGCTTCGGCATGGCCGGAAGTCGCTCCGGCGCAGACTGCGAATCCGACAAGCGCCATCAAGCCGGCGCACAGGCTCCTCGATTGCATTGTCTCCTCCCTATGTTCCCCGGGCCGGCGATGGACTGCGCCATCTTGATCGGACACCGGGCCTCTCGACGGGCCGCGGGCGCAGGCGGAATTCGCGCGCTCCTTGCCCGCCGCCGGCTTCTCAGCCTAGCTATCATGCTATTATAATTTTATAGGTCTGTCTATGCGCCCGTCAGCGGAAATCGCACTTTCGATCGGTCTCAGGAGAGGTCGTTCGGCGCGTCGTAGGTGATGCTGAAAATATCGGCGGGATGGCGGGCAACGGAGAACTCTATGCTGCGCTGGTCGGCCGACTGATAGAGCATCTCCACCGTCAGCACCGCGCTGCCCAGCGCGATGCCGAGATCGGCGGCAACCGCCTCGTCGGCGACTTCGGCGCGCACCGTGACATGCGCCACATCGAGACGCAGGCCGAGATGCTTCTGCACCGAGCGGAAGATCAGCACGTCGGAGAAGTCCTCGCGCTTCAGCCTGGCGCCGACGTCGGGCGGGAAATAGGTGGTGATCTGCGCCTTCCTCTGTTCGCCGATCGACAGCACGCTGCGCAGGCAATAGCCCGCCTCCTCCTTGCCCATGCCGAAATGGCGCTGGAGCACGGGAGAGACTTCCTTGCGGTAGGATTTCACCGTCAGTTGCGCATCCTTGGTGAAGGCCGCCATGTCGGCGAAGTTCTTGAACTTCCAGCTCAGATTGACCGACGGATTGCGTGCTGCGACCACCGCCGGTTTCGCCGAGCGCTTCTTAATCAGGCCGTCGGCCTCGAGATCGCGCAGCGCCTGGCGCACGGTGATCAGGCTGACCCCGAAATGCTCGGCGATCGCCGCTTCCTTTGGCAATTCCCCGCCGACGGGAAAGGTGCCGTCACCGATCGGCACCCGCAATATGTCGGCGAGCTGGCGATAGAGCGGCCCGTTGGCGCGTCCGAGCGTGCGCCTGGGAAGACTGTCGATGGTGGGAACGGTGTTGTCCATGAGCCTCGTCGCGTCTGTATCGAAGCTTTTATAATAGCTTCCGCCGCCCGAGGCTATTGCATGGCGTGCAAAACTGCGGTTTTGCGGCAAGGCTTAGACGAAGAGCCGAAGCGGGTGCTCGACCGCCGATTTCAGTGCGGCGAGCCACGCCATCGAGGCCGCCTCGTCGAATTTTGCGGTGTCCGCCGTCAGCAGGCATTCGGCGTGGTCGCCGGCGGAGCCGACCGAGACTGTCAGACGCATGGCCCGGCCCGGCAACAGCGGCATCATCATCGGCCGGATATCGGTCGGCGGCAGCAGCCGCACGGAGAGAGTGGCGGACATCTGCGCATCGTCGCGGGTGTCCGCCTGGGCCGCAAGCCGCATCCCGCGCAATGATGTCAGCGGCATACCCGAGGTGGCCGCGAAGATGACTTGCCGGTTGTCCAGTTCGAGCGCCACCGGCGCCTCGCCGGCCTTCGCCGCGTCAGAAATCTCGATGAACGCGCTGCCCGCCGCGCGCAGCAGGATATCGTCGATGTCGAACGCCTTCCCCAAACGCTCCAAGTCGGCCAGCAATTCATGCAACGCGTCCAACGCGATCGATGCCGCGAAGACGGCGATGCCGGAAGCGGCAGCCGCTGGTGCCGTGGCTGCATCCGGAAGCTTAGCCGGCGCATCGACCGGAACGAAGTCGAGCACGTCGGCGGCCAGGATGCGGCCGCCCGGACCGCTGCCGCTGAGAGCCTCGAGGGAAAGGCTGCGCTCGCGGGCAAGCCGGCGCGCATAGGGCGAGACAGCCAGCCGCGATGCCACCGCAACGTTCATTTCAGATACTCGGAATTGACGCAGTTGGTCAGCCGCCCATCGGCGAGATAGGCATACACGACTTCGATCGATTTCAGCCTGAGATCGCGCATCGCCGCCGGACTGTAGAAGGCCGCATGCGGAGTCACGATCAGCCTGTTGGCGATCCATGCTTCGCGGCGCCGCCACGCCGCCAGAAGGGGATGCTCGAGATCGCCGGGTTCGTTCGGCAGAACGTCGAGCCCGGCGCCGGTGACCGTGCCCTTGCGTAGAGCCGCTTCCAACGCGTCGAGATCGACAATCGGACCGCGGGCCGTGTTGACGAGGACAAGGCCGGGCTTGGCGGCCGCGAAGGCATCCGCACTGAGCAGCTTGCGCGTTTCCTCGCTCAAAGGCGTGTGCACGCTCACCACATCCGCCCGCCCCATCAGCTCGGCCAGCGAATGCACCCGCTCATAGCCGGTCGACAGGTCGACGCCGGACAGAAGATGCGGATCGTAAAACACCACCTTCATGTCGAAGGCGGCGGCGCGGCGGGCCGCGGCAAGCCCGATACGGCCCAAGCCGACGATGCCGAAGGTCGACCCCTTGTGACGGCGCACCAGCGGCGCTTTTGAGAAATGCCAGCCCTTGGCGCCATTGGCCGCAAGCTCGGCCGCATAGGCGGACGTGCCGCGCGTCAGCGCCAACATCAGTCCGATGGCGTGGTCGGCAACCTCGGTGGTGCCGTAGTCAGGCACGTTGCAGGCGGGAATCTTGCGCGCGCCCCAGCCGGCCGTATCGATGTTGTCGAAGCCAACGCCGGAGCGCACCGCGATCCTGGCTTTGGGAAAGGCGGCCGGCGCGGCCGCGACATTGTGGGTCGGCGAATAATTGATGACCGCGTCGACCGCCTGGCAAACCGCGGGATCGAGCGCGGCGGCCTTGTCGTTGGTCGAGCGAGCGAGGATGAACTCGATATCGGGATAGTGCTCGCGTTCGAGCTCCGCCTCGTCGGCGGCTTGCCAATTGGCGCACAGGATCTTCATGCTTGCCCTTCGGATTTCATGAATGCAGCGATTACTTCTTGATGCCGCCGATGCGCCCGCCCATCGGCACCACGGCGCCGACTGGCTGATCGATGGTGCTGAGCGTCCCGCTGACCGGCGCCTCGATCTCGACCACGGCCTTGTCGGTCTCGATCTCGGCGATCAGCTCGCCTTCCTTCACCGCATCGCCCACCGCCTTCAGCCATTTGACGACCGTGCCTTCGCTGACGGTGAGATCGCCGAACGGCATCGTCACCGGCTCGTCGTCGCCGGTGATGGCGGGAGCGGCGGCTGGTGCGGCGGGCTGCGGCTTGGCTGGAACAGGCACTGGCTTTGCCGGCGCGGCGCTTTTCAGGCCGACCGTGTGCCAGTGATCCGGCACCGGCGGCTTGCCGGCGATGACGTCGCGAATGCCCTCGGCGATGCGTGCCGTGTCGACCAGCATGGCGCGCTCCAGCACCGGCGCGAACGGATGCGAGGTCGGTGCGGTATGCAGCCTCCCGGGCGGGGCGTCGAGCTCGTCGAAGGCGAGTTCGTTGATCGCCTGGGCGATCTCGCCGCCAAGGCCGCACATGGCCCATGCCTCGTCGACGATGAGCAGGCGATGCGTCTTCCTGACGCTGGCCACGATCGTATCGATGTCGAGCGGCATGATGGTGCGTGGGTCGACCACTTCGGCCTCGATGCCCTCCGCCGCCAATGCCTCCGCGGCTTCCAAGGCGCGTTGCACCATCTGTCCGGCCGCGACGATGGTGATGTCGCGGCCCACCCGCGCGATCCGAGCCACGCCGAACGGCACATAGTGCTCGCCCACCGGCACCTCGCCCTTGGAGGCAAACAGCGCCTTCGGTTCCAGCATGATCACCGGATCGCCGGCCCTGAGCGCCGTCTTCATCAAGCCCTTGGCATCGGCCGGGTTCGAAGGCACGCAGACGATCAAGCCCGGCATATGGGCGAAGACCGGGTGATAGATGCCGCTGTGATGCGGGCCGGAACTGCGCAGCGCGCCTGCGCCGACGCGCACCACCATCGGCGCGCTCATGACGCCGCTGGTCATGTAGCGCAGCTTGGCCGCCTGCAGGAAGATCTGCCCGGCGGTCTCGAAGGCGAAGTCGGCGAACATCAGGTCGGAGACGGTGCGCGCGCCGGTGGCGGAAGCGCCGACAGCGGCGGCGGTGAACCCCTGTTCGGAGATCGGCGTGTCGACCATGCGATCGGAGCCGAACTCCTGCCACAGGTTCTTCGTGTGGGCGAAGCTGCCGCCGCGCTCACCGGTGCCCTCGCCGAAATAGAGGATAGACGGATTGGCGCGCATCTCTTCGGCGATGCCGTCGCGGACCGCCTCGAGCCAGCCTTGCGTTCGCGTCTCGCCGACGGCGCGCGGCTGCAGGGCGGCCGGCGGATTGATCGGATCGGCAAAGACATGCAGGCGCACCGTCGCCGGATCGGGTTCCGGCGAAGTGCGAGCGAAGGCGAGCGCTTCGTCGACCACTTTCTCGATCCGCGCCTCTATTGCGGCGAGCGCCTCGGCGTCGGCGACGCCGTACTCCTCGATCAGCCGCTTGCGGAACATGTCGATCGGATCGCGCTTGATCCAGGCGTCGAGCTCTTCCTGCGTCCGGTAGGTGCCGATGACAGGGTCGCCCTCATGGTGACCGACGGTGCGATAGGTCTTGGCCTCGATCAGCGTCGGGCCCTTGCCGGCGCGGGCGCGTTCGGTGGCTTCCTTCATGGCCAGCCAGACGGCGAAGACGTCGTTGCCGTCGACGGCGACGCCAGGCATGCCGTAGGACGCGGCCTTGGTGGCGATCTCGGGATTGAGCGTGATCGATTTCAGCGGTGTCGCGGTGGCGTAGAGATTGTTCTCGCAGATGAAGACCGCCGGCGCGCGCTGCACGGCGGCGAAGTTGAGCGCCTCGTGGAAGCCGCCATGGTTGGCGGCGCCGTCACCGAAGAAGGCCACACCTATATCGTCGCGTCCCTGCTGGCGCGCGCTCATGCCGATACCGACGGCATGGCCGATGCCGGCGGCGACGATGCCGTTGGTGCCGAACAGGCCGACCGAGCGGTCGTAGAGATGCATAGTGCCGCCGCGGCCGCCGCAAATGCCGTCGGCCTTGCCGAACAGTTCGGCCATGACACGCCGCGGGTTGGCGCCCTTAGCCAAGGCATGGCCGTGGCCGCGATGGGTCGACGTGACCCAGTCGGTCGGCCGCAAATGCGCGCAGACCCCGACGCCGGTCGCTTCCTCGCCGATATAGAGATGCAGGAAGCCGGGCGTCTCGCCCTTGCGACAAGCGATCTGGGCAATGCTTTCGAAGCGGCGCAGCAACACCATGCGCTCGAACAGGTCGAGCAGGATTTTTCGGTCGGGCAGATTTGGCGTACCCTTGAAAACCTCGCGAGCGCGCGCCGCAGAAATTGCCACCAAAACCTCCCATGAATCCGTCTTGCGCCGGACGGAAACACGCCGGCGACGAGCTTGTGGCTGCTCGCTTCGGCTTCATAATAGATTATAATAGCATAATGTCTACAGCTGAGCGGAGCCTGCGAGGCGCAAGCGCGTTCATCGTTTCACCGAGCCGGTGAAACGCTCCAACACCTTGTTTTGACGAAGGTCCTGACGAAAACCGTGCGCTAGATCCTGGTCATGCGCACCGTGGCGTCGGGCCGCTGGAACAGCTCCGGCCGGAGGCTGAGGCCCAGCCCCGGCCCATCGAGTGGCGCGACATGGCCATCTGTGACCGGCGGAATGTCGGCGACGATCTCGGTGTACCATCCGGTGAAATAGGCGCGCACGGCTTCCTGGTAGTTGACGTTCGGCAAGGTGGCCGATAGCGCGCAACTGGCGGCATAGACGATCGGCCCCGTGCAGTCGTGCAGCGTCACCGGCAGTTCGCTGGCCTCGGCCATATTGGCGATCTTGCGCGCTTCGGAAAGGCCGCCGCACCAGGCAAGGTCGATCATGATCACGCTGGCGGCGCGCTTGTCGATCAGTTGCTTGAACATCTGCCGCGTGGCCAGCCGCTCGCTGGCCGCGATCGGAATCGACGTGTGGCGCGCCAGCTCGGCCATGGCGTCGAGCTCGTTGTAGCGGATCGGCTCCTCCAGCCAGGCGACGTCGTAGGCTTTCAGCGCCTCGGCGATGCGCAACGCCGGCGGCAGGCTCCACAGCCCATGCAGCTCGACCATGATCTCCATGTCGCGGCCGACGGCATCACGGATCTTCTGGAACGGATCCAGCGCCTTGTCGAGATCGGCAAGCGAAATGCGGGCGCCGTTCGATGCCTCGGCCGCGATATCGAACGGCCATATCTTCATGGCGCCGATACCTTCGGATTTCAGGCTTCTGGCGAGGTCGCCGGCATTGTAGCGCCACGCGAGCAGGTCCTCATACGGGCCTTCGTTGGAATCGCCCGATTTGAGCGACCAGTCCTCGCCGCGCTCGAACAGCGCGTTCTTCTTGCTGGCCCGCACATGCTTGTAGCCGGCGCAGGTGTTGTAGATCGGCACGGTCCTCTGCGTGCGGCCGCCGAGCAGCCGCCAGACCGGCTCGCCAAGCGCCTGGCCGTAGACGTCCCACAGCGCGATGTTGACCGCGGAATTGCCGCGCACCTCCGCGCCGGAATCGCGCGCGCCGACATAGACGCTGCCCAGCGTGCGGTCGTGCAGCTCGATATCGCGAGGGTCCTTGCCGATGAGATAAGCCGCGACATTGTCGTGGATGTACGAGGCGACCGGTCCCGGCGCCCAGAAGGTTTCGCCGGTGCCGATGAGGCCGGCATCGGTGTGGACGCGCAGCCAGAACAGGAATGGGAATTCCGCCAGCTGCAGCGTTTCGAGCGCGACGATTTTCAATTTTTCCTCCCGGCTCCAACGGAGCGCATAGCCCGCGAACGATAGCATAAGCCCGTTGACAGCCATCTATGGATACCGGTATCCATCGCGTCAAGATGACCTTGGGAGGAGGTTGGCTTGCCTGCTGAAATTCCGGACACCACGGCGCGGCGGGCGCTTGTCACCGGCGCCGCCGGAGGGCTTGGCCGCGAGGTGGCGCTGCAATTGGCCAGGCGCGGCTGCGCCGTCGCAGTGACCGACATCAATGGCGAAGGCCTGACGGAGACGGCCCGGCTGATCGGCGAAATCGGCGCGGAAGCCGAGATCATCATCGGCGACTTCACGCTCGAAGGCGCACCGGAGGCGGCGGTCGAAAAAGTGGTCGCGCGTTGGCGCGGCATCGACATCCTCGTCAACAATGCCGGCTATGGCGTGATCGAGCCCTTCCTCGACGCCACCTTCAAGGCCTGGACGCGCACTCTGGCCCTGAACGTCACGGCGCTCGCCATGGCCTGCAAGGCGGCCGGCCGGGTGATGCGCGAGCAGCGCTCGGGGCGCATCGTCAACATCACCTCGCCCGGCTCGCGCATGGCTCTGCCCGACTACACCGCCTATACGGCGAGCAAGGCCGGCGTCGATTCCATCACCCGCGCCGCGGCGGTCGCGCTCGCGCCCTATGGCGTGCTGGTCAACAGCCTGGCGCCGGGCATGATGGACACCGAGATGCAGCGCTCGACCGAGCTCGATCTCGCCCGCGCCAATGGCCGTAGCGATCTGCAGGCTTTCCTCGACGAACGCACGCGCCGCATTCCGCTCGGCCGCCGCGCCGAGATTTCCGAGGTGGCCGAAGCCGTCGTCTGGCTCTGTCTCGATGCTCCCAGATATATGACCGCCGAGCGGCTCAACATGTCGGGCGGGCTGGACAAGGACTAGGCACCAGATGTTGCGAAACTCCCCTCCCGGCAGCGCCGATGTCGCCGCGCTCGAACGCAAGGCAATGCAGTTGCGGCGCCACATGCTGACCATGGCGCGCGGCCAAGGTCAGGGCTATATCGGCCAGGGCCTCGGCATCGCCGATGTGCTTGCGGCGCTGTATTTCCACGAGCTGCGCCACGACCCGCACAATCTGGCATGGCCGGATCGCGACCGTTTCCTGTTGTCGACCGGGCACTACTCGATCGCGCTCTGGGCGGCCCTGGCCGAGGCCGGCATCATTCCGGTCGAGGAGCTTGTCACCTATGGCGCCGACAATAGCCGGCTGGAGATGTCGACGCTCGACACCACGCCCGGCGTCGAGGTCATCGGCGGCTCGCTCGGTCACGGCCTCGGCCAAGGTGTCGGCCAGGCGCTCGGACTGCGCCTCGATCGCTCGGACGCGCGCGTCTTCGTCGAGCTTTCGGACGGCGAGATGCAGGAGGGCTCCACCTGGGAGGCTGCGATGTCGGCCAGCCATTTCGAGCTGGACGGGCTGGTGGCGCTGATCGACTGCAACGGCATCCAGGCCGACGGACCCGTGGTGCTCGACATGGAGCCGGTGGCCGACAAATGGCGCGCCTTCGGTTGGGAAACGGCGGAGATCGACGGCAACGACATGAAGGCCGTCGTCGACGCGCTGGCCGGCGCGCGCCAGCGCAATGGCAAACCGAAGGCGATTGTACTGCGCTCCCTGCCCGGCAAGGGCGTGCCGCGCATCGAGACCAGCGAGAAATCGCACTTCTTCCGCATCGACGTGGCGCAATGGGACGGCATCATCGCCGAGTTCGACAAAAGCACGGGAGCCCACCAATGAGCGGCGGCGGCATGAAGGCCGGACGGACGCTGGCCATGGGCCAGGACGAGGCCGTCGGCGGCGGCAGGCAAAGCGTGGAAGCCCCCTTCGGCCGGGCCCTGGCCAGGCTTGGCCACAGCCGCCCCGACATCGTCGGGCTGACCGCCGACCTCGGCAAATACACCGACATCCTGCCGTTCCGGGATGCCTTTCCCGAGCGCTTCTTCAATGTCGGCATGGCCGAACAGAATCTCATCGCCGTCGCCGCCGGGCTGGCCCGCACCGGCAAGGTGCCGTTCGCCACCACCTATGGCGTGTTCGCGACGCGGCGCGCCTACGACTTCGTCGCCATCGCGCTTGCCCACTCCAACCTCAACGTCAAGATCGTCGCCGGCCTGCCGGGATTGACGACAGGCTATGGCGGCACGCATCAGGCGATCGAGGATCTGGCGCTGATGCGCATGATCCCCGGCCTGACCGTCATCGATCCCTGCGACGCGACCGAGATCGAGGCGGCCACGGTTGCGATCGCAGCGCATCGGGGGCCAGTCTATATGCGGCTGCTGCGCGGCAGCGTTCCGGTGGTGTTCGAGCCCGGCTACACATTCGAGATCGGCAAGGCGCGGCGGCTTCGCGAAGGCTCCGATGTCGGCATCATCGCGACCGGCTTCATGACCGAGCGGGCGCTGGACGCGGCGGGAGCCTTGCAAAGACGCGGCATTTCCACTGGCGTCCTGCACGTGCCGACGATCAAGCCGTTCGATGCCGGCGCCGTGGCCGAATTTGCCGGCTCGGTGGACCATGTCGTTACCGCTGAAAACCATGTCATGGTCGGCGGCCTGGCCAGCCTTGTCGTCGAGAGCCTGTTCGAGGCCGGCATCGCGAAGAAGGTGACGCGTATCGGCCTGCCCGACCGCTATATCGAATGCGGCGCGGTTCCGACCCTGCAGGCGAAATACGGCCTCACCACAGAAGCCCTCGTCGCAACGATTAGCGGGTTGGAGCTCGCATGAAGATCACCGACATCGAGACCTTTGCCGTCGGCGCCGGCTGGAAGAACTGGTTGTTCGTCAAGGTCCATACCGACAAAGGCATTCACGGTATCGGCGAAGGCACGCTGAACGGCTTCATCAAGACCACCGAAGCCGGCGTGCATGAGCTCAGGCATCTGGCCGTCGGCCAGGATCCGCGCCGCATCAACGCACTGGCAAAGCGCATGCTGGACAGTGTCTCGCTCGATGGCGGCCATATCCACCGCACGGTGATCGCGGCGATCGAGGTGGCCTGCTGGGACATTCTGGGCAAGAGCCTGGGCGTGCCGATCCACCAGCTTCTCGGCGGGCAGGTGCGCGACAGCGTGCTTGGCTACGCCAATGGCTGGTATCGCACCGAGCGCACGCCGGAGGCTTTTCTCGAAGCCGCACGGGCCGTGCTGGCCAAGGGCTTCAAGGCGTTCAAGCTCGACCCGTTCGGCACCGCGCAAGGTTTTATTTCGCGCGAGGAGTTGGACCTTTCCTACGCGATCTGCCGCAAACTGCGCGACGGACTGCCGAGCGACACGCTGATCCTAATCGACGTGCATGCGCGCTTCACCGAGATCGCGGCGCTCCAGGCGGCACGGAAATTCGCCGACCTCGACATCTACTGGTGGGAAGAGCCGACCTCGCGCGACCGCCAGGAGACCGTGCATGAAGTAGCGCACCGCTCGCCCATCCCGGTGGCGACCGGCGAGATGTACGACACAGTCGGCCAGTTCTACACGCTGGCGGCGGGCGGCGGGGTCAACATCTTCCAGCCCGAGCCGATGTCGCTTGGCGGCATCGCGCCATCGATGCAGGTCGCCAACGTGGCTTTGGCTCACGGCAGCCATATCGCGCCGCACCAGAGCGGCGGACCGGTGGCGACGGCGGTATGCCTGCAACTGGCGGCGGCGGTGCCGAATTTCCTGATCCAGGAACATTTCGACGCCTTCAACGATCCGTGGACCCGCGATCTCGTGACCTGGCATCCGACCGTCAACCCGGACAACGGCCATCTGTCGCTGCCGCAAGCGCCGGGGCTCGGCATCGATCTCAACCTCGATGCGATCAAGGATCATCCTTACGATCCCAACGCCTATCTCAACGTTCATGCCGAAGGCTGGGAGAAGCGCCTGGGCCGCCGCGAGGCGCCGGCGACAAAATCCTGATCAGGCGCTTTCGCGGTCGATGATCTCGAAGCCGAGGCTGGTGACGGCCGGCACCTCGCCGTTGCCGCCCAGCCTCGCCATCAATTGCCGCACGGCGCGCCGACCCATCTCGTAGCGATCGACCTTCACCGTTGTCAGCCGCGGATAGAGCTGCGCCGCGAGGTCCATGTCGCCATAGCCGGCAATGGCGATCCTGCCGGGCACCGCCCAGCCTCGCCGGTGGCATTCCTGCACGGCGCCGACGGCCAGCGTGTCGCTGGAAAAGAAGATAGCGTCGATGTCCTTGTGCCGCGACGTGAGCGTGATCAGCGCCTCGGCGCCGCCCTGCGCGGTGATCGGCACCTCGACCTCCATGCCGTCATGGTTCCTGATGCCGAGTTCGGTCAGCGCCGCATGATAACCGGTGCGGCGCTGTTGCAGGCGATCATTGCCGTGGATCGGGGTCGAGACGAAGCCGATCCGCCTATAGCCCTTCGCCGCCAGATGCATGGTCATGGCGTAGGCGGTCTCGAAATTGGAGACGCCGACCACCATGTCGATCGGATCGCGGCCCTTGACCTCGGAGATCTCGACCACAGGCGCGCCGCTGCCCTTCAGCAAGGCGCGCGCTGTCTCGCTTTGCACGAAGCTCTGAAGGATCATGCCGGCCGGGCGCCAGCCAAGCAGCGTGCGTATCGCTTTCTCCTCGGCTTCCTGCGTGAATTCGCCCTGCACCAGGAGCATCGAATAGCCGCCCTCATGGCATTCGTCGGACATGCCCTGCACCTGCTCGGCGATGCCCGAATTGATCAGTGGCGGCACAACCGTCCCGATCATGCGGCCGTTGCCGCGCATGCTGGACGCAAGCTGGTTGGGCACGAAGCCGATCTGCTCTATGGCCTCCAGCACCCTGGCGCGCGTCTCCGCCGAGACCCTGCCGGGATTGGACAGGGAACGCGACACCGTTATGGGCGCGACACCGATGCGCCTCGCGATCTCGCGAACCCCGAGACGCTGCGACGGTGTGTTCCCGTCGGGATCGTCCGCTGATCCATCGGTCATCGCCAAGCTCCACAAAGCACGATGCGCGAGGGGAAAATCCTGCCCGGATCGCACGACCAGCCCATTCATAGCGGCTGCGGCAAGCGCTTTCCAGCGAGGCGCCCGGCATCGCGCATGCGGCGATAATTCGTCCCGATGCGCAGCGGAGCGCACCGATGTCGGCGCAGCCGGCCACGGGCATTGGGAAAGTCGCGCCGACGCTGCCGCCGATTGCGGGTGACAGATCGACTTCCAGCGCCCCTGCCCTGAGCGTCAGCGCCTCAGAAATTGCGCCCATAGCCCGCCGCCCAGCCGCCGTCGACGCCCAGCATTTGTCCGGTCGTGTAGCTGTTCAACGGATCGCAGAAGAACAGCGCCGCGGCGACCGCTTCCTCGATGCGGCCGGCGCGACCGACCGGCGTGTGGCTGAGCATCGCCTTGTCGCCCGCAACGATGGCGTCGTCCTCGACGGCGCCGAAGCCGACGGCATTGACCAGGATTTTCGGCCCGAATTCCATGGCCAGCGCACGCATTCCGGCGAGGATCGACGCGTTCTCCATGGAAAAGCGCGGGTGGCGACGCATCGGCGTGCCGGCGACGGCCGAGATCAGGAAGACGATGCGGCCGCCACGCTCGGCCATTGCCACGGCGGCCTTGCGCGCATCGGCATATAGCGAGCGTGGATCGCCGGCTTTCTGTCCCGGGCGCAGCGGACACGAGATCAGCAGGATATCGGCGGCACTCGTCGGGGCGCCTTCGACGATACGCCCGCCATTGGCACGCAACGCGGCGAGCACCGCCTCGACGATCTGATTGGTTTCGCCGTCCAGCGCGACAGCGGCGCCGTCGAGGTCGATTTCCATGGCGGCGCTCACATCATGTATCCCGCGGTCCAGCCGCCATCGACAGCCAGCACCTGGCCGTTGATGTAGCTGGCGGCCGGAGAAGCCAGAAATAGCACGGCCTCGGCGATTTCCTCCGGCCGGGCCGGCCGGCCGAGCGGCACATGGGCGAGGAATTCCTGGGTGCGCCCGGCGAACTTGCCGTCGTCGCCGTAGAACAGCCTGGCGGTCAGCGCCGTCATCACCGAGCCGGGCGCGACCGCGTTGGTGAGGATCCCCCTGGCGCCCAGTTCGATCGCCATCGACCGCGTCAGATGCACGATGGCGGCCTTGGCGGCGACGAACGGGCTTTGCAGGCGCATCGCGGCAAGGCCGACGACCGAGGCGATATTGACGATACGCCCGCCCCTGCCGGCGGCTAGCATTGCCGCCAGCGCGGCGCGGCTCATGATGTAAAGGCCGTCGAGGTCGATGCCGGTGATGCGATCCCATTCCTCGGCAGGAAACTCGTCGATGGTGACGCGGTGCGCCAAGGTATTGACGCCGGCATTGTTGACCAGGATGTCGAGCCGCCCGTAGCGCTCGCAAACCCTGGCGATCGCGGCATCGGCCGATTGACTATCGCGAATGTCGATAGCGCAGGCCATCGCATTTCCCAGACCGGCCGCGACGCGCTCGGCGCCTGCCATGTCGATGTCCGCGACGACGACCGCTGCCCCGTTGTCCGAAAGCCGTTTGGCGATGGCGCTTCCGATCGCGCCCGCCGCCCCCGTGACCAGGGCGACCCTATCCGATAGATCACACCGCATCGCCCGCCATCATCATTGTCCTCGACGCAAGCTATTATAATAATATCAAAGGTCAAGGAAGCCCCAAACGGATCCGACCTTATCCGATTTCCTCGAACAGCCAGAGAGCGCCTTTCGCTCTCGACGCGACCGATGGCTGGCCAAGGCTTTCGCGAGACAGACAACATCGTCGCGTTGCCGTCGCTTCCTGATGCAGGCGTTGTCTGCGGCTACACCGGCGGGCGGGATCAGGACGAATCCGTCGACCTGGACTGGCTTGCGGTTGCGAACTTGACGCTGGCTTCGAAACCGGACTGCGTATCGCGCCTCGGCGACCTGAGGACGAGCTGGCTACCGATGCGGTCGGCGATCGCCGAAACGATCGACAGCCCAATGCCGCCGCCGCGCGCCGAAGTCCCACCCCGTTCGAAACGATCCGCCAGCTTCGCCAGCATCTCGGGCGGCACAACGGGTCCGTCATTTGACACCGTCAGCAGCCCATCGGGATCA
Organism: Hyphomicrobiales bacterium; assembly: GCA_003963455.1. GTDB lineage: Bacteria > Pseudomonadota > Alphaproteobacteria > Rhizobiales > Rhizobiaceae > Mesorhizobium. The sequence goes on along the minus strand of RXJA01000356.1, from coordinate 16,872 downwards.
AGGGTCACTTCGACCGGCGACAACTGGCTGCCATAGCGCAGGGCGTTCTCGATGAGGTTGCGGCACAGGATTCCGGCGGCATCGGGATCGATGTCGGACATCACGGGATCTGCCGGCATATGCAGCGACACCCTGTCCCGGGGCATGTTCCTCCCCAAATCGTCGACCACTGCGCGCAGGGTCGCGCGCAAATCCGACATCTCGTCCAACCGGAGCCGGCTGCCTTCCGCCCGGGCGAGTTGCATGAGCCGCTCGGACCGCGCCGTCAATCGCTTGAGGGTCGCCTCGATGTCCGCCGCCCGCTGTTCGATCTGCGGATCCGTGGTCTCCTTGCGGATGCGCTGCGCCTGGGCAATCGCGCCGGCGAGCGGGGTCCTGAGCTCATGGGCGGTGTTGGCGGCAAGACTGCGCTCGGCCTCGAAGGCGGCCCTGAGCCTCCTGAGCAGCGCGTTCAAGGCGGAGGCCAACGGGGCGAGCTCGCTGGGCAATTCGTCGGACGCGACAGGCCCAAGATCCCTCTCGCTTCGGGTTTCGAGCTGTTCGCGGAACGCCCGCAGCGGTCTTGTGCTTCTGCGCACCGCGAGCGCCACGGCGGCGAACGCGGCCGGGATCACCAGAAGGATCGGCAATCCGAGGCCAATCTGGACATCCCTCACCACCTGAGCCCGATGGGCGAGCGGTTCGGCCATCGTGATGCGCACCGTCCCCTGCAAGGCCTCCTCGCTGTACAGGCGATGCGTCGCCGTCCGGCCGAACCCGGGTCCGTCATAAGGCGGGAACACGGAGAGATCCGCCGCATGGGACCGAAGCAGGATCTTGCCCTTGTCGTCGCGGATCACGTAAGTCAGAAGTTCGTCATGGCTGCGGATCGCCCCAAGGCGCTGGCCGGCGACGTCTTCGTCCTCGCGGCCCACAATGTCCAGGACCGCCAAGGGGAGCAGACGTTGCGCCGTCTCCTGAAGGGAGGAATCGAAGACGTCCTCGATCCCGTGCCGCAGCAGGACGGCCGTCGCCCAAGCCGCGCCGGCCCAGATCATGAGCAGAACTGCTGCAAGCGTCAGGAGGAGCCTGCCCTGGAGGCTTCGCGGACGCCTCACGTCGAAGCCAGCCTGTAGCCGAGGCCCCGCTCGGTCTCGATGAGGTCGGTGCCGAGCTTCTTGCGCAGCCTGCTGACATGAACCTCGATCGTGTTGCTCTCCACCTCGGCATCGAAATCGTAGAGCTTCTCCTCGAGCTGCGCCTTGGAGAGCAACTGGCCGGGCCGCGTCAGAAACGCCTCCAGCAATGCCCATTCGCGGGCTGTCAGCTGAACGGCCTTGCCGTCCCGACGCACGCTCCGGCGGGCAATGTCGATGTCGAGCGACCGAAGCCGGATGATGGGATTGGGATTGCCGGAATACCGGCGCGCGACCGAGCCGATGCGCGCCGACAGTTCGTCGAGGTCGAACGGCTTGACCATGTAGTCGTCGGCTCCCGCGGTCAGGCCTTCGATCCTGTCCGACACCTGGTCGAGCGCTGTGAGGATGATGATGGGCGTGACATCTCCGGCGGCCCGCAATGCGCGAAGGAACACGATGCCCCTTCCGTCGGGCAGCATCAGGTCAAGCAGGATCAGGTCGTAGGCAGCACCCGCCAGCGCATCCCGGGCCGCGTCGATCCGCGTGACCCAGTCCACCGAGTGGCCGTCACCGGCGATCTGGTCGCGCACGGCCGCGCCCAGCACGCTGTCGTCCTCTATCAGCAGGATTCGCATTGTCGTTCGCCTTTTCGCGGCTGCTGCCTTCCTTGCCGGGCGTTCCTGACACCAGCCTGAAGCGGATTGCGCGCGAACTTCAGGATAGCGTCAGCTTGGCTCTCCACTTTGCGTTGGCGCAAATCGGTTGGAACGGAGTCCATGCCCATGCGGCTTGCCCTGACAATTCTCGCGTGCGTCGCGGCCTTCTCCGCCGGGCCGGCGCGCGCCGATGACGAATGCTTCGTCCCGATGGCGGACTGGAAGCCGAGGGAGGCCGTCGCCGCCCTCGCGGCCGAGCATGGCTGGACGGTGCGCCGGATCAAGATCGACGACGGCTGCTATGAGATCGACGGCACCGACGCTCAGGGCCGGCGGATCGGGGTGACCGTCCATCCGTCGACCCTCGAGATCATCCAGATCGAATCCAGGGACGGCGCCGGTCGTCGGCACCGCGACGATGAAGGCCGCCACGACGGTCAATGACTTCGCCCCGGCCTCGCCGGCGGAGTGGCCTGACCGCGGGGTATCCAAAAAGCAGAGAGCCATTCAGACCCCGCTTCGGCGGGGCCTTTCGGTTCCTGACGGCAAGCTGAAGCAGAAAGTCCATTTCCGTCAGGAACGTATCAGCCTGGACCCTCAGAACAGCGCCAGCAGAAATGGAGATCCTGCCATGAAAAAGACCTTTGTCACCTTGCTCGCGTCGACGGCGCTTATCGCCGGGATCGGCCTGCCAGCATGGAGCGCGATGCACGGCGCTGACCTGTTCGAAGGACCGCGCGATGCGGCTCTGGCTGCCTTTCGCGAAGCGGGCGCGTCCCCGATGCCGGTCAGCGATGATGACGGCGAAGGCCGTGATCACAAACGCCGGCTGCGTGGGGACGATCGCGACCATGAGGGCGACGAAGAGGATGATGACGATTCCGATGGCGGCAACGCCCCGGGCCCGGCTCCAGCCGGGAGCGTGGCGCCTCCGAACAACGGCCTCTTCGGTACCGGCGCGACGCCCAAGGTTCAGGTGAACTGAGCCGACTGCCCGCATCACGCCAGATCAAGGAAACAGTCCAATGAAGACCATCCTCGCCGCCCTGGCCCTGACCACGGCGCTGACGCTTCCCGGCATCGCCATGGCGCGGCCGGTAACCCTTACCACGACGCTGAAGGACTATGGCGGCAACGGAGCCTACCTCGCCATCTATGTCACGGATCCCAAGGGCGCCTACGCCGGCAGCCTGTGGATGGCCGGAACCAAGTCCAAATACTACGAGCACCTGTCCGACTGGTATCGCGCGACGGGCGGCAACACGGCCGAGATCAATGGCATCACCGGAGCGAGCGTCGGCGCCGGTCGCAGGCTGGAGATCACGCTCGACCTCGCCGACGCGCTCTTTGACGCGGGCTACACCGTTCACATCGACGCGGCCGCCGAGGACATGCGCGACAGCCCCAACGAGATCGCCGTGCCGCTGACAGCCCAGGGAGCGGGACAGTCCGTCCCGGGTCGCCGCTACATCGCGAACTTCAGCTACGGCTTGTAAGGGGCCGCAGCGATGATCCGTGCCCTTCACCGTTGGGTGGGCCTGCCGGCTCTGGTCCTCGTGACGCTCCTCGCCGTCAGCGGCGCGGCGTTGTCCATCTTCCCGGCGGCGGAGCGAATTTCCGCGCCTCAGGCGGAACAGTCGATGCGCGTCGCAGACCTTGCCGCGCGCATCCAGGCCGCCTTCCCGGGAGTCGAGCAGATCCGGCGCTCGCCCTCCGGTCGCGTCACCGCCTACTGGTTCGACGGCGGCAAGCCGGCATCGGCCGTCATCGATCCGGCGACAGGAGCCGCTACGGCCCCTGCCGACCCCAACCCCCTGCAGCGTTGGCTCACCAACCTGCACCGTTCGCTGTTCCTTGACGACGCCGGCCGCGTCGCCATGGCTGCGGGAGCGGCGGCGATGCTCGCCCTCGCTGTCTCCGGTACTATGCTCGTCGCACGGCGCGCAGGGGGATGGAGACGCTGGTTTGCCCAGCTTCGCGGGCCTCTGGCAGGCCGCGTGCATGTCGAGCTTGCGCGGGTCGCGGCACCTGGCCTTATGCTGTCGGCGGTCACCGCGCTCTGGATGACGGCCTCGACCTTCGGGCTCCTGCCCGACAAGGCGGCCGTTCCGGAATTGCCTGCCGCAAGCGGCACGATTGGCGCGCCCCTGACATCGATGCCGCTGCTCGTGGCGACGCCGGTCTCGAGCCTGCGCGAGCTGAGCTTCCCCTCTCCCGAGGACGCCACCGACGTCTTTACGCTCAAGACGGACAGCGGCACCGGCTATCTCGACCAGGGAACAGGGACGACGCTCGGCTGGTCCGGCTTGAGTGGCTGGGCGCGCGTCTCCGAAACCATCTACATGCTTCACACCGGACAGGGCGCCGCGCTTCTCGGCTTGCTTCTGGGGTTTTCGGCGCTTGCCGTCCCCGTCATGGGCGCCACGGGACTCCTCATCTGGTTGGCGAACCTCAAAGGTCGCCCCACGATCAGAGACAATGCCGCGCCGGCCCGCGCGGAGACGGTCATCCTGGTTGGAAGCGAGGGCGGCAGCACCTGGGGCTTTGCCGGGACACTGCACGCGGCGCTGACCCGCGCCGGCCAGCGCGTCCACACGACGCCGATGTCGGCGTTCGACCCTGGCCGCTTTTCCGGTGCGCGGGAGTACGTCGTCCTTGCCGCGACCTACGGCAATGGCGATCCACCCGCATCGGCGAAAGGGTTCCTCGATCGAGTGGCCGCACTTTCCGCCGCGCCGGAGGCTAGACTGGCGGTGCTCGGCTTCGGCGACCGGAGCTTCCCGGCCTTCTGCGCCTACGCCAGGGCGGTTGCCGCCGCCGCGCAAGGCAAGGGCTGGACGCTTCTGCTGCCTCTCGAAACGGTGGACCGCCAGTCGCCGCAGGAATTCACCCGTTGGGGTCATGCGCTCGGCGCCGCGCTCGGCGTCGACCTGGAACTGGACCATCAGCCCGTTCGCCCCGAAACCAAGGCCCTGACGCTCGTTTCGCGCCGAGACTATGGCCACGAAGTCCAGGCACCGACCGCGATCCTGCGTTTCGCCCTGCCGCGCCTGTCAGCATGGCAGCGCCTGACAAGACACGGATTCGCATGCTTCGAGGCCGGGGACCTGCTCGGCATCGTGCCGGAGGGATCGCCCGCGCCGCGCTTCTATTCGCTGGCCTCAGGCAGCCGTGACGGGTTCGTGGAGATCGTGGTGCGCAGGCATCCCGGCGGCATCTGCTCAGGCGAACTCATGGCGCTCGAACCGGGTGGGACCGTCGCGGGCTTCGTCCGCCCCAACCCCACGTTCCACGTCGCACGCGACAGCGCTCCCCTCATCCTGATCGGCGCCGGCACCGGAATAGGACCGCTTGCCGGCTTCATCCGCGCCAATACCGCGCGGCGACCGGTCCACCTGTTCTTCGGCATGCGACTTCCAGGAAGCGATTTCCTCTATCGCGAGGAGCTCGAAGCCTGGGCGGCCGCCGGCAGGCTATCCAGCCTGTCCACGGCGGTCTCCCGTGGAGCGCGGCCCCGATACGTCCAGGACGCACTGGCCGCCGAGCAACTCGAAGTCGTCCGCGCCATACGCAAGGGCGCGCGCGTCATGGTCTGCGGCGGGCGGCAGATGGCGGCCGGGGTGGCGGAGACGATGGCGCGGATACTCGAACCGCTTGGCCTGTCGCCCGCGGCCTTGAAGGCACAGGGGCGCTATGTCGAAGATGTCTACTGATCTTGAGCGCCACGCCCTCAACGGGCCGACGATGGGCACGCGCTGGTCCGCGCTGTTCCATGCTCTGTCCGGCTTCGACGCGGCGGCTGTCCGTGCGGCCCTCCAGGCCGCGGTTGACGAAGTGGACGCGCAGATGTCGACTTGGAAACCCGACAGCGACCTGATGCGCCTCAACCGGGCTCCGGCGGGAGAGTGGGTACCGATTCCAGGACGCCTCCTGGAGGTCATCCGGCTGGGGCTGAGGGTCGGGCGGGAATCGGGGGGCGCTTTCGACATCGGCATGGGCGACGCCGTGACCGCGTGGGGCTTCGGCCCGGCGGAAGCCAGCCCGGACGGTATCCGCGACGCGACGCAAGCGAGGCGGTTGCCTGCCCACGACGTGCTGGAGATCGACGGAACACGGGTTCGCAAGAGGGCGCGAATTGCACTTGACCTCAATGGCGTCGCCAAGGGTTACGGCGTGGACCGTCTCGCCGAAATCCTCGGCGGCTTCGGAATCCGCGACGCGCTCGTGGGGATCGATGGCGAGATGCGGGCCATGGGTCTGAGACCCGATGGCGAAGCATGGGCGATCGCGGTCGAGGGACCGGACGCGGTGCGCCGCGCGCCGCATTCGATCCTCTCCCTGCAGGATTGCGCGGTGGCTACGTCTGGCGACTACCGCCACTGGATCGAGGTAAAGGGCCGACGCCTCTCCCATACGATGGACCCCGCCCGTGGCGCGCCTCTTATGCAATCACCAGCCTCGGTCACCGTCATCGCGCCCACCTGCGCCGAGGCGGACGCCTGGGCAACCGCGCTCATCGTGCTCGGCCCGGACAGGGGCGGAGAGATTGCGCGACGGTTGAGGCTCAATGCCCTGTTCCTGCTTCGCGGTGAAGCGGACAGCATCCGCTCCTGCCGGATCGGCGGCTTGTTTAGGGGCGGACAGGCGTCGGCTCCAGCGGACGGAGTCGGGCGCGATGGAGCATTCGACTGGGGACCGGTTGTTGCGAACCCCTTCTGAGTCCCCCGGGTATGGGCCTTCCTTTCACCTCACGGCTTGGTCCGGTCCGACCAGCACGGCGGCGCGGTAGGCCGGATTGCCGTACCAGGCCATCCGGTCGAGCTCCGCCGCCCTGACCGGCAGGTCGATTACGTCCATCGGCTGTTCGAGCCGGTCGGGCTCGACCCAGGGATCGTTGAGGAAATAGATGCCGTCGCCATGGCGATGGACGAGCACCCAGTGCGGGCAGGTGTAGCCCATCATCGGCGCCTGATCGATCAGCACCAGCGCCGAGAAGCCGCGATCGAGCGCCTGGCCGATCTCTTCGACCGCGAAGGCGCGCGCCTCGTTCGGAAGGGACGCGGTTGCGACCTGGCGCTTGAAACCGGCCTGCACGAAGCTCATCAGGCCGCGCCTTTCCTCCGAGCTGGCCCGGTCGAGGAAGATCGGTTCGGCGCTGCTCATGAAGACCTCCACCCGCAGTCCGCGCCGGTGCGCGGCCAGCGCAAGGCCGTAGGGGTCGCAGCCGCCCGGGCCGCTCGGACCGATGATGGTGGTGGCCTCGCGCCAGAGCTCGACCTCCAGCGCGCGGTCCGGCCGCAGCGCCGGATCGATCCCGGCCATCGCCATGGCCAGCGCCGACGGCCCGCAAGTGAAGCCCGCTGTCTGCCGCCAGGACGGCGGAACCTGATCCTGGCGCCGGGTCGGTTCGATACCGATCCAGCGCTCTAGGAACCCATCCCGGCGCTCCCACCGGCCGCCTATGCTTCGCGCCGTGTCCTCGCCGGCGCGCAGGCAGAGCACATCCTGCGCATACGCCTCCTTCTCCAGCGCCTCCAGCAGCCGCGAGCCGTCACTCGCGATGAAGCCGGCGGCGGACCAGAACAAGGCGATGCGCATCATCGCCGCCGCCGGTCGGCGCTGGCCGATCACGATCGCATGCGGGCGACCTTCGCTGTATTGCGCCACGCCGGCGACACCGGCGACCTTTTGCAAAGCAGCCAGACGATCGCCGATCCCGGCCGGCACCGCCGCTATCAGGCCCGACCAGGCGGAAGTGTCCGCGGCGGTGAAGAGTGTCACACTGGTCATTGGCGGCATGTGGTGAGTCAACATCGGCTATGGCCGCGACGTATGGCGCGCGGCGCAACGGTCCTTGGCGGCATCCCGCGCCCCTGAGTTTTCGGTTGCGGCCAGCCGATAATCCCGTAGACTGACTGATCAGTCAATGACGATCTTGTTCCCTGCCGGGTTGGGGAGAACCGACACCATTGAGCAAGCCCGACAAGAAAAGCCGCGATGCCGAAAAGGTCGCCAGACGGCGGCGGAGCCTCGCCCAGGCGGCCATTACCGTCATCGCCCGCAAAGGCCTGCCCGGCGTGACGCTGGCCGACGTGGCGCGCGAGGCCGATTGTGGTTACGGCCTGGTCCTGTTCCATTTCGAGACCAAGGATCGTCTGCTGCTGGCCGCGCTCGACGCGCTGGTCGAGGAATACCGAGCGGCATGGCATGCGCGCAGCGACGCTCATGACGATGCCGTGGCCAGGCTCGAGGCGCTGATCGATCTCGACCTCGGTTCGGCGGTGACCGACCTCAGGCACATCGCGGTGTGGACGGCGTTCTGGGCCGAGACATCGCGCAACGCCGACTACAGGGCGCGCTTCAGCGAGCTCAACCGGGCCTATCTGGCAAGGCTCGAACCGCTGGTCGGCACGCTCGCAGAACGGGAACCGCCGGCCGCCGACTGTCGGCTGATCGCCGGCGGGCTGAGCGCGATCCTCGACGGTCTGTGGATCGAGAGCCAGATCGGTCATGGACATGGCGAGGCCGACTGGACGCGCGCCCGCGCTATCTGCCGGGCCTATCTCGGCGCCTTCTTCCCGAAGAGTTTCGGAGCCGAGACGAACCGATGACCCTGCGCAAGCTGCTGCCCTCGCCCAATGCAATCTTCATGTTCGAGGCGGCCGCGCGCCATCTCAACTTCACCAGCGCGGCGCGCGAGTTCAACGTCACCCAGTCGGCGATCAGTCGCATGATCGCGCGGCTGGAATGCCACCTCGACGTCAAGCTGTTCGCGCGGGCGCCGACCGGCATCGAGCTCACCGATGACGGCCGCTTGCTCTACGATGCCGTCGGCAGCGGTTTCCAGCAGATCGAGATCGCGCTCGATGACATCCGCGCTCGCCAGGGCGAGGCCGGCACGGTGACCCTGTCGCTGTCGTCGGCTTTCGCCCTGCACTGGTTCATGCCGCGCTTCGATCGCTTCCAGGCAAGCTTTCCAGGCATCGACCTACGCTTCCAGCTGGTGCGCGGCGAGCCGACCGGCTCGATCGAGGATGTCGATCTCGCCATCCGCTACAATCAGCCGCCCAATGCCGAGCAGCGGAGCTGGGCGTTGATGGAAGAGGTCGTGCTGCCGGTCTGCAGCCCGGCCTACCTGGCCGAGCATGGCAGTCTCGACGACTGTCGCGATCTAAGCCGGCACACGCTTGCCCATCTCTCCGGCTCGCTGCGCATCCCCTGGCAGAGCTACCTGGCGCGGTTCGATTATCCGCAGCCGGCGGGCAGCCGCAGCCTGACCTTCTCCGACTACACGCTGGTCATCCAGTCGGCCATCAAGGGTCGCGGCATGGCGCTGGGCTGGTGGCATGTCGTGGCCCATGAGTTGCTGCAGAAAGGCCTGGTCAAGGGTGCCAAGCATGAATTGCGCACCGGCAACCACTATTACCTGGTGGCAACGGCACGGCGCCCCCTGCGCAAGCCGGCCGTGCTGGTGCGCGACTGGCTGCTCGATGAAATGGCCGAGCTGAAACGGGAAATCCTGTCCGGCTGAGCGGCTGGCCGCATGGCCGCCATCCCCATGACCACAGGTCATCGCCTCGTGACTATTCGGAGCGTGCGCGATCATTTCCCCGTTTTATAGTCGCTCACCATTCGGGCTCCTCAAGAATGAGAAAACAGGGGCCACGGAGCAAGGCTTCGGGAACAAGCCGTGGGAGCATGAATTTGGCTGGAACCAGCGCCGTCCCTGGCGGCATGACGGAGGCAATGCATCGTCTCGATCCGCTGCTGCGGCCGGCCTCGATCGCCTTTGTCGGTGCTTCCATACGCCCCGACACGCCTGGCAACACGATGGTGCGTGCCGCGGCGATGGATGGCTACACGGGCCGGCTCTATCCCATCAACCCGAAATACGATGTGGTGGAAGGCCTGCCTTGCTTTCCCGATCTGGCGAGCCTGCCGGAGACGGTCGACCATGTCGTGCTCGGTGTCGCCAATGACTATCTGGAGGACAATCTGCTGGCCGCCGCGCGCCATGGCGCCAAGGCGGCCACCATCTTCGCCAGTTGCGACCTGACCGGCGCCGCCAACGACCCGCTCGCCGGCCGGCTGACCGAAATCGCCCGCGAGGCCGGCATCGTCATCTGCGGCGGCAATGGCATGGGCTTCTTAAACCCCACGATCGGCCTGCGCGTCTCCGGTTTCGCCTCCAGCCTCGCCATGAAGCCCGGCGGCGTGGCGCTCATCACGCAATCCGGCTCGGCTTTCTCGGCGCTCGCCTACAACGACCAGCGGCTGAAATTCCAGCTCTGCGTTTCCAGCGGCCGCGAACTCACCACGACGACGGCCGACTATGTCGACTGGGCGCTCGACCAGCCCGACACCACGGTCATCGGCCTGTTCCTCGAAACCGCGCGTCGGCCTGATGATTTCGCCCGCTGCCTGGAAAAGGCGGATCGGCTCGGCATTCCCGTCGTGGCGCTGAAGGTCGGGCGCACGGAGTTGAGCGCCGGCTTTGCCGCCAGCCACAGCGGCGCGATTGCCGGCGACAATGCCGCCTATGAGGCGCTGTTCGACAGATGGGGCGTCCTCAGCGTCGACACGCTGGACCAGCTCGCGGCCAATCTCACCCTGTTTTCGGCCGGCAGGCCGGCGGCCAGGGGCGGTCTGGCCAGCCTGCATGATTCCGGCGGCGAGCGCGAAATGGTCGCCGACCTCGCGGCAAAGGCCGGCGTGCCATTCGCGGCGATCTCGGAGCCGACGAAGGAAGGTCTGCGGCTGCACCTCGACAGCGGCCTACAGCCGGCGAATCCACTCGATGTCTGGGGCTCGGGCCTCGACTTCGAGAGGCATGTCGAGGCCTGCATGGACGCCATGCTTGCCGATCCCGACACCGCCATCGGCGTGCTGTTCCAGGACATACGCGGCGGCTCTTATATCGCCGAGGGTTTCACCCGGGCGGTGATCCGTTCCAGCCGCAAGACGAGCAAGCCGGTTGCCGTGGTCAGCAACTACGCCGCGGTAAACCACCGCGCGCTGGCGCTCGCCACGACGCAGGCCGGCGTGCCGGTCATCGACGGCACCGACGAAGGCCTGCACGCCATCCGCAACCTGCTGGCGTTTCGCGACCGGCATGCAGCCAGCCACACATTCGAGCCGTCTATTGCGAACGAGATTCGCGACCGCTGGCGCAGGCGCCTTGGACAGGAAAAGCCGCTCGGCGAAAACGAGGCGCTGGCGCTGCTGGCCGACTATGGCATCGCCACGCCGCGATCCATCGCCGCCGCCACGCCGGACGAAGTTGTGGCCGCCGCGCGAAAGATCGGCTTTCCCGTCGCCCTTAAGACGGCCGCGCCCGGCATCCAGCACAAATCGGACATCGGCGGCGTCCGCCTCGGCCTTGCCGACGAGCAGGCGCTCACGGATGCCTATGCCGACATGGCCACGCGGCTCGGCCCTCAGGTGCTGGTCGCAGAGATGGCGCCCAAAGGTGCCGAGATCGCTTTCGGCCTGATCCGCGACGAGCAGTTCGGACCCTATCTTGTCGTGGCCTCCGGCGGCATCTGGATCGAAGTGCTCAGGGATCGCGCAGTGGCCTTGCCGCCGCTCAGCCTCGAGCAGGCACGAGACCTGATCGGCAGGCTGAAGACAAGCCCGCTGCTCGATGGCGGGCGCGGCCAGCCTCCCGCCGACAGGCCGGCGCTCGTAGCGGCGCTTGCCCGCTTCTCGATGCTCGCCGCCGATCTGGGCGACCTTATCGGCGAGATGGACGTCAACCCGCTGCTGGTCTCCGGCCGCGGCTGCATGGCCGTCGACGCGCTTGTACTCGGCCGCAATGCCGACCGGTCGCCACGATAGAGACATCAAGGAAATGTCATGAATTTCGACCTCAGCCCGCGCGAAAAAGAACTGTCGAGGAAAGGCCGCGACTTCTGCGACCAGGTGCTCCTGCCGCTGGAGGCGATCACCGACGAGCATGGCGAACTGCCGATGGAGCGCCGCGAGGCGGTGCGGCAGCAGGTGCGCGACTGGGGCCTGGCCGGCATCAACCACTCCAAGGTGAATGGCGGACTCGGCCTGACCATGGTCGAGCAGACGGCGATCGAGGAACAGCTCGGCCGCGTCACCAACGGGCTGTGGAGCTGCGTCTGGCGCCCGCCGGTCAGCCTGAAATTCGGCACCGAGGCACAGAAGCAGGCGTATCTGATCCCATCCTCGCACGGCTACCGGCGCGGCGCCTTCGCCATAACCGAGCCACAGGCCGGCTCCGATCCGCGCCAGGTGAAGACAAGCGCCGTGCTCAAGAACGGAGAGTGGCATCTCAGCGGCGAGAAGTGGTTCGTCACCTCCTATAACGCCTCCGACTTCGTCATCGTGCACGCCCATGTCGATGACGATCCCGACAAGCCGACCCTGTTCCTGGTCGACAAGCCGGTGAACAACATGGTGCACCTGCGCTCGCCGAAATTCATGCACAATTTCGCCTTCGACCATGCCGAGCTTCGCTTCGAGGGCACCACCGTCGGCGAGGACAAGATGCTAGGCCAGATCGGTCAGGGCCTGGAACTGACCAAGGACTGGTTTGTGGAGGCGCGCCTGCAGATCGCCTCGCATGCGGTGGGCGCGGCGACGCGGGCCGCCGAGATCGCCAACGACTATGCCGCCACCCGCCACCAGTTCGACCGGCCGATCCGCGACTTCCAGGGCGTGGAGTTCATGCTGGCCGACATGGCGGTCGAGATATTCGCCGCCAAGTCGATGCTCTACCGCGTCGCCTGGGAGATCGACCAGGGCCTCGACCGCAAGCGCGTTCATGCCCACGCCAGCGCCCTGAAGCTCTACTGCTCGGAAGCCGCCGGCCGCGTCATCGACAAGGCGCTGCAGGTGCTGGGCGGACGCGGCTACATGCGCGAGAACCCCGTCGAGCGGCTCTACCGCGACATCCGTGTCGATCGCATCTGGGAAGGCACTTCGGAGATCCAGCGGGTGGTTGTCGCCGGCCAGATCCGCAAGCGCGGCATGGGCATCTTCAGCGAGGTCGCCTGATGCGGCGGCCCCGCCCGGACGGAAAGGAGCGGCCCGCTTGATCTCGCGCCGGCATATCGAGACCGCATGCCTGCTCGGCCCCGCGCTGCTGGTGCTTGCACTGCTGTTCGTGGTGCCGCTGGCGCGGCTTTTCTCGCTGGCATTCACCGACCCGGCGGGCCCGCTCGCCACGTTCGGCGTGCTCGCCGAAAGCACCGTCTACCGCCAGGTGATGTGGAACACCTTCGCCGTGGCCGTCATGGTGACGGCACTGTGCGCGCTGCTCGCCTGGCCGGTGGCCTATGTGCTGTCGCGCCTGGAAGGCGTCTCCTTCGGCATCGCCCTCTACGGAGTACTCTTTCCCTTCTGGATCTCGGTGCTGGTGCGCACCTTCTCCTGGATGCTGCTTCTGGAGCGCAACGGGCCGATCAACCGGCTGTTGATGAGCGCCGGCGTCACCGAGGCGCCATTGGCGCTGCTGTTCAACAATGTCGGCGTGCTGGTCGGCATGATCCATATCCTCCTGCCCTACATGATCCTGCCGCTCTATGGCGCCATGGTCCGCATCGACCGCCGCCTGCTTCTGGCCAGCGACGGACTCGGCGCCAGCCTCATCGACACGTTCCGGCGCATATACCTGCCGCTTTGCCTGCCAGGCCTTGCCGGCGGCGCGACCTTCGTTTTCCTGCTGTCGCTCGGCTTCTTCATCACGCCGGCGCTGCTTGGCGGCTCCAATGCCATCACGCTGTCGATGCTGATCGCGAGCTTCATCAACGACCGGCTCGCCTGGTCGCTCGCGGCCGCCGGCTCGCTCGCCCTTCTGGCGATCGTGCTGGTGCTGATGGCGCTCGCCGCCAGGCTGCTGCCGATCGAGAGGGGGCTGTTCGCGCGATGAACCGGCTGCCGCTTCTGCTTCGCATCGCCGCCAATTCCGGCGCCAGCCTTGTGCTCGCCTTCCTTGTGCTGCCGATCCTGGCCGTGGTGCCGGCCTCCTTCAACAAGGCGAGCTTCATCTATCTGCCTCCGCGCGCCTGGTCCGGCGTCTGGTACGAACGTTTCCTCGCCGATCCAGAATGGCATACGTCTCTCGTCAACAGCGTCAAGGTCGCCACGCTGGCGACTGTTATCGCGGTGGTGCTGGGCACGCTGGCCGCGATCGGCCTGCGCCGCATCGGCGGGCGTCTGCGCACGCTGGTCACCGGCCTGTTCCTGGCGCCGATGATCGTGCCTGTCATCGTCACCGCCGTGGCGCTGTACCGCAGCGCGCTCGATGTCGGCTTGAGCGGCACGATCCTCGGCATGAGCCTTGGCCACGCCATCCTGGCGCTTCCCTTCGTGGTCATCAATGTCGGCATAGCCTTACGCGCCGTCGACGAGAACTGGCTGCGTGCGGCGGCTGGCCTGGGCGCCGGCCCGTGGCGCATCTTTCGCACCGTCACCCTGCCCAACATCACGCCGGGCATCGTCGGCGGCGCCGTCTTCTCCTTCATCACCTCCTTCGACGAAGTGGTCATCGCCGTCTTCATGGCCGGCTATGCCTCCAAGACGCTGCCGGTGAAGATCTGGGAATCGATCCGGCTGGAGTTCACGCCGGTGGTGGCCGTGGCCGCCACGGTGATGATCGCGCTGGCCATAGCCCTGTTCGCGCTGGCGCAGACCTTCAGCCATAGAAATGGCAACCGCAAAACCGGGAGTCCGATCCGATGAATCAGACCGGACCACGATCGGGCCAGCCGCTGCGCCTTACCCGCGTGTCGAAGACCTATGGCGGCTTCAAGGCGCTCGAGCCGACCGACCTCGTCGTGAACGCCGGCGAATTCCTGACGCTGCTCGGCCCATCGGGCTCCGGCAAGACGACGCTGCTCAACCTCACCGCCGGCTATGTCGAGCCGACCGGCGGCGAAATCCGTATCGGCGAGCGCGACGTCACCCGGCTGCCCGCGCGCCATCGCAACATCGGCATGGTGTTCCAGAACTATGCCCTGTTTCCGCATATGAGCGTCGGCGAGAACGTCGCCTATGGCTTGAACGTGCGCCGGTTGCCGAAGACCGACATCGCGCGGAAAGTGGCCGGGATTCTCTCACTGATGCGGCTCGACGGCTTCGCCGAGCGGCCCGTGCAGCAACTGTCGGGCGGCCAGCAGCAGCGCGTGGCGCTGGCGCGCGCCCTGGTCATCGAGCCGGACGTGCTGTTGATGGACGAGCCGCTCGGCGCGCTCGACAAACAGTTGCGCCGCTCCGTGCAGCTCGAATTGCGCCGGCTGCACCAGAGACTTGGCCGCACGACCATTTACGTCACCCATGACCAGGAGGAAGCGCTGGTGCTTTCCGACCGCGTCGCGGTGATGGACGGCGGCCGCATCCAGCAGTTGGGAACAGTCGACGATCTCTATGACCGGCCCGTCAACGCCTTCGTTGCCGGCTTCATCGGCGAATCCAATCTTTTGCCGGTACGCGTCCTGTCGACCGCCGGCGGCCAGGCACTGGTCGATGTCGAGGCGTTCCGCAGGACGATTTCCGTCGAGACGGCGCCGGGCGCCGTGCCGGGCGAGCCGGCGAGCCTGCTGATCCGTCCCGAGCATATCGAACTCGCCGGTGACGGTGACGGCGTGCCCGCCGAGATCGTCGAAGTGATCTATCTCGGCGAACTGACGCAAATCACCTTGCGGCTGGAGAGCGGCCAGGCGATCGCCGCCCGGCAGATCACCGACCGCGCCCTGCAGACCGGCACCAGGGTCCATGTCTCGTGGAAATCGGGCCATGTCCGCGCGGTTCCTCATTTTCCATCCAAACCCACCAAAACGGAGAAAGCTGATGCATAGGCGTACTTTCCTTCTGACGGCAGCGGGCGGCCTGCTGGCCGGCGCGACGGGTCTTCCGCAGCTGGCCCGCGCGGCGGACCGGCCCTTTACCTTCACCTCCTGGGGCGGCGCGCTTTCCAACGCCGAGAAGGCGGCCTTCATCGATCCGTTCGGCCAGCTCAAGGGCATCCCGGTGGTCAACACCTCGCCGACCGAAACCGCCAAGATCCAGGCCATGGTCCAGGCCAAGGCGGTCGAGTGGGACCTGGTCGACGTCGGTGGCCGTACGGTCTGGCAGGGCGCCCATGAAGGATTCCTCGAAACCATCGACGTTTCGAAGATCCCCAATGCCTCGGCGCTCGAAAAAGGCTGGATCGCCCCCAATGGCATCGCCACCTCGACCGGCGCCACCATCATCGCCTGGTCGAAGACGGCTTTCCCGGATGCCGGACCGCAGTCCTGGGCCGATTTCTGGGACGTGAAGCGCTTTCCCGGACCGCGCGGCCTCTACCGCTTCTTCTATTACAATTACGAGGCCGCCCTTCTGGCCGCGGGCCTGAAGCATGAGGAGGTGTTCCCCTACACCGCCGAAAAGGCCGACATGGCGATGGCCAAGATCAAGGAGCTGAAGCCGCATGTCACCGTCTGGTGGGGCAGCGGCGCGCAGCCGCCGCAACTGCTCTCCTCGGGCGAGCTCGCGCTATCCTCGGCCTGGAGCGGCCGCATGCTGGCCGCGGACGCGGAGGGCGCGCCGGTCGGCTTCACCTACAAGGACGGAATTGCCTGGGCCAATTGGTGGGTTATCCCCAAGGGGTCGCCCAATGCCGAACTGGCGCATGAGGCGATCAACTTCGCGCTTGCCGAAGCCCAGCAGGCGAAGCTGCTCGAACTCAAGACCTATGGTCCGGTGCTGGCCAGCGCGACATCGGCCGCCGATGCCGAGATCAGGAAAATCCTCGTCATGTCGCCCGACAACATCAAGGACATGCTGATCCTGAACGAGGGCGAAGCCGACAAATACTCCGTCGCCTACGAGGAGAAGTGGAACCAGCTGATGCTCGAGTGATCCGCCACGATCGGCATGGCGGATCCGAAGCGGGCACCATCCCTGCTGGATCGAGCGACCCACGGCGACAAGGGCTGCCAAAGCCCCCCGGAGCTGGGCTCTCGGGAGTGTCGGTATCGTTGGTTGTAGGGACAGGATTTGGGTTTTCTGTCCCGCGGCTTTGGCTTGGCCTCGTTGCGGGCCCCTGATGCAGGTTCAAATCGCCGGCCACCGTCATCCAGATACAA
>RXJA01000236.1 GCA_003963455.1 Hyphomicrobiales bacterium | reverse complement strand
CGGGAATCGGTGACGTGAACAATCACCAGCCTGCCATGACCGCCCTCTCGCAGCGAATTTGCAGAACTCTCAGCACACTACCACGAACCACGCCGAAGGCGCCGCCTCGCGGGCCAACTCGCTCACCGATCCTGCAAGGTGAAGGCCTTGTAGCGGCTCCCCCGCCGAGTCAGTCGCGCCATGCGCCCGAAAATACTGCAACTGCCGATTTGGCCAAGCTTAACGCCGGCCGTTTCAGCGTTCGGCCGGAACGCGCCGATCCATAGCGTCGTAGTCAGCGGCGGACATTTTCGGCAAGGTCATCAGAAACTCGGTCACGTCCCAGATTTCCTTGTCACTGAACGATGGGCCCCAGGCGGGCATACCGGTGAAGCGAATACCATTTTTGGTTGCCCAGAAGAGTTCCTCGGCGCTCATTTCGTCGGCATCGGCACCAAACGTGGGTGCCTGTGGATTAAAGCCGGCTGCCATCGGATTTGGCGTTTGGCCAACCGGCGTGTGACACATCGCGCATTGCTGACGGAAGATGCGAAAGCCATTGTCACGATCCGCGGCCACAGCTGGGTGGGGCCGCGCAACATCGCGCGAATGCGTCTTGATGGAGGCCTCGCGAACGGTGATAAGCAGCCATTTCAGTGCCGCTGAATCCTCCACCGTTGCCGCCACATTAAATACGCCCGAATAGATCACCACCAATGCGGCTACCGTGCCGCCGACCACCAGAACGCCGACAGTGACAAGCATTTGGCGGACCCAATGCGTGCCGGCTTCAAACCACGTAGACATTCCAGCCCCCATATGAATTGCGGATAGATCCGCGCGGAATTGCGAGCGCAATTAGCAACAGTCCGGCAATGACACTGGCCCCCTGCGCCAGCGTCGATGCGGCGCCGTCCAGCAGCCAGGGAGCTGCGATCAGCCATGCCCCGGCGGGGACATTCAGGAAACGCACGGCGCGCGTCACCTCGGCGAAGGCGATGATCGAGAATGTCACCACCAGCAAGCCGACCATATGGTCGCTGTTGGCCATTGTGCCGCCGCTGCCGAATGCGAGCCGTGTAAAAGTCAGCCAGATGCCGATAGCGATGCTGGCCAGCAGCGCCGGGGGAAAGGTGACGCCGCGCGCGGACTGCGCGAACATCTGGGACTTTGCGGCCAGCACGCCTCGCGCGTGGTCGTCGCTGCCACCCTCCATTGCGCCGCCAGTCCAGAAGGTGCGCCAGAACGGCTTGCCCTTGCGATGCGAGTAGGTCAGGAACTGTCCCATCGCTACGAATTCGTCCATCGAAAACGGGATCATCAACGCCATCGCCAGCGCGGCGACCAGACACAGCGTGCACCACGTGCCGATCACGATTGGTTGGATGATGACAAAATAGATGCTGACAACCCCCAGCGGAACGATCAGCAGCGCCAGCGCCAGCACCATCCACGGCATGGTGCGCCAACGATCCTTGCCGCCCATGAAGGTCATCACGATCTCGAGCGCGTAGACCAGTGCCCCTAGCCCGGCGTCGGCAACCGGCCAGGCCTTTGAAACCGACGAGGTGATGATCGTCTCGGTGCCGTTCAGGCCGTTTTCACCGGCAAAGAATGGGTCCCATTGATTGTCGATATGGCCAAGCTGATAGGCGGTCATGTAGCGCGCGATCAAAAACCCGAGTAGCGCAAATGCCGCAATCGGCATCCGCTGCAGCCAGCTTGCCGGATTATAGCCCCACTCCGGCGGAATGTCGGGCTTGCCCATCATGCCTTCCATGCTCATTCCTGGCATCATCGGGATCAGTACGGCAAGGGCGATCACCACGCTGCCGACCAAGGTGCCGTTGGCATAGGCCGCGGGCAGTGGTGTCCAGAACACCAGGGGCGACAGCAGCAGCCAGCCGCCGACCACCGCATTTGCCCATTGCGCCCATGGATAACGGCGCTGGGCGTTGGCCGACAGATAGCCGAAGGTTACGATAAGAAGGCCGCTGACCACGTCGCTTATGGTCATTTCCATGTTACGATGCGCGAATGGCGTGAGCCCGCGTTCCGCCATCACCCGTAGCTGGTTGACGTCGGGTACGAAATTACTGAGGTAGCCCAGTGTGAACGGCGCGGTGATCATCCAGAAACCCAGCATCATCGCCACGTAATGCGGCCAGAGCATCGCGCGGTGCGCATCACCCATCATGTCGCCCATGCCGCCCACTGCCGTGCCGGCCATAGCATGGTCCTTCATCCCGCCGGTCATAACCGTCATCGTGTCGCTCTGCGCGGCGGGTATGGTCACTTTTTGTGCGAGCTCTTCCACCAGCGTCATGCCGCAGATCGGGCAACTGCCAGGTTCGCTGCGTCTTATCTCGGGGTGCATTGGACAGGTGTAGGTCTTGCCGGCGGTTCTGGTCGCTTTAACTGCCGCTTGATGTGCAGCACCCTGACCGCCACGGCCCAAATGATCGCTTGTCATCGTCCCTGCTCCTGTTTTGCCGCTTCCGCGTTGGCCAGCATCCACTCGGCCGGCTCCAGTCCGTTCTCTCGATAGAAAGCCAGCGGATCGGCCTTGAGCATCGCCACCATTTTCGGAAGTGTCTTGCGCAGGCTGTGCTTCGGTACCCAGCCCAGAAGTTTTTTCGCCCGACTCGGGTCCAGCGCGTAATGGTCATTGGCCCGGTCGATCATCCATGGCTTGATGAAAGGCTTCTGGCCGAGGATATTGCCCTCAACCCATGCGCCGATTTTGGCGATTGGTCCCGGCACACTGAACTCCTCGTAAGACTCGTCATGGATCTGCCGCATGAAGGAGTGTTGCAACTCGTCATAACTCAGCGTGTCCGGCTCGCCGATCAGGATCACTGTCTCTGCCGCCAATTTGGCGCGGCGCTCTACGGTGCGGGCAATCGCATCCACCACGTCATCCATATGAACATAGGCTGTGCCATGCGAGGTTGAGCCGACGTAAAGATGCGATTCAAGCTGGCGTTCGTGGATTCGCTGTATCTGATGCGCCAGAGGCGGCGAATGGCAGCCATCGTCATAGACCCCGGCAAAGCGCAGCATTACCGTCGGCACTGCACCTCGCTCCGCAGCGATGATCGCCTCGGTGCGGACCTTCGATTCGGGGTAAGCCCAGGTGGGGCCGATCGGCCAGTCTTCGGTGATGAATATGCCTGGCTCGCCGGGTTTGTGCACGAGCATAGTCGAAGAGAAGACGAACTGCTGTACGTCGAAGCCTGCGCGCAGACCGGCCAGCAGCCGCCTAGTACCATTAACGGTCACCTTATCGTACATCGGGCTCGGTTTACCGATGAAATCGTAATAAGCGGCCAGATGGATCACCGAGGCGACGCGGTCGCCATGATGGGCCCGAAGGATGCGAAGTCCTTCGGTCACACTGTCATCCGAGGTAATGTCGACTGGAATCCGGGTGCAGCCTTCAGGCGGATCGGGCGGAGACTGGAGATCGAAGCCGACGACGTTGGAGAAGGTCTTGCGCAATTCGCGCATCACGGCGGTGCCAATCCGGCCGTTAGCACCGGTGATCAGAATGATATCCCCGTCCGGTCTCACGGTCGCTCTCCTGCAATTTCATCCGGTTTTAGGATATCCGGCCAGCAATCGAAAAGGCGCGCTTCGACCGACGAAGTTCGCACCAGCGTTTTGTTGACGAACTGCCGAATATTGCATGTGGCCAAACTTATGGCCATGACGCGATGTCTTGACGCGCGCGATGTCCTTGGTAAAGGCCGATCCACCCCAACCAATGTCTGAATTATTGGCAGAGGCGATCGCCGCTTCGTCTTCAGTCACGCGGAAAAACAGGGCGGTAGGGGCAAAGAAATCTTCGCGATAAGCCGGATCACAAAAACTGCGGAGCTGGAGGGCTGCTCTCGCCGAAAATGCCGCAGGCTCTGCCACATTCGCCAGAAGGGGCGCAACCTCCCGCTTCACTGGGACTGGGCGCCTGGTCCTCTCCTTCACGGCCTGGGCGCAGCAAGTACGTGTGCTGGTCTTGCTGTCCATTTTTTGTTCTCCCGCGACCTTCATCCTTTTATATAACGCACAAGTTGATCGATGTTGAATTCACGGTCGGCGACGGCGCTTTTCATGAGGTCGCCAATAGAAATCAATCCCACGAGCCGGCCATCGCGCAGGACTGGAAGGTGCCTAATTCGTTTCTCGGTCATCGTGGCCATGCAGGACTCGGCGCTCTGTCCCGGCTCCACATAGATGACGTCCTGTTCCATAACCTCTCGAATCCGAGTCTTCGGTGATGATTTGCCCTTCAGGAATACTTTCCTAGCATAATGCCGTTCGGTGAATATGCCGACGAGATTGTCGTCCTTCTTGACTAACACCGCGCCAATGTTTCTTTTTTCCATCATCTGGAGCGCGTGCAGAACCGTATCATCGGGGCGGACGAAGTAGATATCGTGGCCCTTGGCATCAAGGATTTGCTGAACCGTGGTCATAACTACCTCCGTCGACCAGTTTCCGGCGTCAGGCACATAAGTATGAAAACATAATGCATGACGCATTGGGGCTCATTGACGTGAATCAATTCCATTATGCGGCAATAAGATCATGCTAGCTCAAACTTAAGCGGCAAAGCGCTCAAGGTGGCAGTGAATAAAAACCCATAGTTTCTGACGCCGGTCTGGTGAGCGTAGCGAACCCGCGGCGGCGCTGTCCATCTCACGATATCGCCGTTGCGCCGTAAATGCGCAAGCGCGCCGCGAATGCGGTTGACTTCGCGCAAGGTGAGAACCGACTGGCGGAGTAAAATGGTGCCTATTCAAGATGGATGGAGCAAGCCAATGCAGAAGGCTTTGATGACGTCCGTCGCGGCGGCAAGCGCCGCGCTGGCCCCTGTGTCAAATGCGGCCTGGGCGCAGGCACCGTCCGACATCGAAAGGTACGAATGGGGACCCCACATGATGTGGTGGGGCGGAGGTTGGCATGCCATGATTTTCGGTCCGCTGTTCATGATCCTCTTCCTCGCGGTGCTGGTGGCGGTCGCGGTCATTCTCGTCCGCGGGACGGCTGGACCGTGGTCGGGGCCAGCGTCATCGCCTCATTCGCCCGCAAGCCGGACACCGCTTGACATTCTTCGGGAGCGATTTGCGCGCGGCGAGATCGACAAGGAAGAGTTCGAGGAAAGACGTCGCGTGCTCGGCGAATGAGTGGCGTTGTCGCCCCGGGGTAGGGAGCATGGTCGCCGGCCACCCCTTGTGAAGCACGCCCGTGGCGCGCCGCGAAACCATGTGACCGAGTTCCTTTTCGGCCGTTGACCTTGATACTTGTCGACTGCGAGGAAAAGATCCGAAACGAGCCTTTAGGCTTCGAACCGGGTGCCTTGCCGGCCTTTGACGATCTCCACCGCGTCCTCGAGCCGGCCGATCGCCGAAGGTTTGCCTGTCGCCTGGACGAACTCGATCGCGGCGCTGATCTTTGGTCCCATCGAACCGGCGGGGAAATCCTTCCCTGAAAGTTCCGTAGCTCCGACATTGCGAAGCGCGCGGGCCTCCGGCGTGCCGTAGCCGGCATAGACAGCATCGACATCCGTCAGCATCAGCAGCATGTCGGCCTTCAACTGACGCGCCAGCAGCGAGCTGGCCAGATCCTTGTCGATGACGGCTTCGACGCCGACCATACCGCCATCCTTGAGCGCGACAACGGGAACGCCGCCGCCACCCGTGCAGATGACGATGACATCATGGTCGACCAGGAAGGAGATGACCGAAGCCTCCAGAATCTCGGTCGGCCGGGGCGAGGGCACGACCCTGCGCCATTTATCGCCATCGGGCGCTATGGACCAGCCGCGCTCTCTTGCAAGCCGTCGCGCTGTCGGTTCGTCATAGACCGGGCCGATCGGCTTTGTCGGGCGGGAAAAGGCTGGATCGCCCGGATCGACTTTCACCTGGGTGAGCAGTGTCGCGTATAGTCTCTGAGAGGCGAGGTTGGCGAGCTCCTGCTCGATCATGTAGCCGATCATGCCGGCGCTCTCGGCGCCCAGAACATCGAGAGGAAAAGCCCCATCCGGCGAGGCAGCCGACTGAAGCGCAAGCAGGCCAACCTGCGGACCGTTGCCATGGGTGATCACGAGCGAATGGCCTTGGTCCATCAGCGCGGCCAGGGTGGACGCGGCGCGCTTGACGTTGCTGCGCTGGTTTTCGGCGGTCATGGGCTCGCCGCGCCGCAACAGCGCGTTCCCGCCGAGCGCTACGACGATCAGCATCTCAGTTGCCGATCGTGGCGACAAGCAGCGCCTTGATCGTGTGCATGCGGTTCTCCGCCTGGTCGAAAACGATCGACGCGCCCGATTCGAACACCTGATCGGTGACCTCCATGCAGTCGATGCCGAATTCGCGCGCGACAGAAGCGCCGACCTCGGTCTCGGTATCGTGGAACGCCGGCAGGCAATGCATGAACTTCACCTGCGGATTGCCGCTGGCCGACATCACCTCGCTCGTCACCCGATAGGGCGTCAGCAGGCGGATACGCTCGGCCCAGGCAGACTTGTCCTCACCCATGGACAGCCAGACATCGGTGTAGATGAAGTCGGCGCCTTCGACGCAGCTCTTCACATCCTCGTCCAGCCTGAAGCGGCCGCCGCTGCGCTCCGCCAGGGTTCTGACATGGGCGCAGAACTCGTCGTCCGGCCAAAGCTGCTTGGGTGAAGCAATACGCATGTCGATGCCGACCTTGGCGGCGCCCACGGCCAGGGATTGCGCGACATTGTCCCGGCCCTCGCCGACGAAGGCGACCGTCATGTCGGACAGATGCTTGTGCGTGAATTCACGCATTGTCATGAAATCGGCGAGGATCTGCGTCGGATGCGCTTCATTGGTCAGGCCGTTGTAGACGGGCACGCCGGCATGGGTGGCAAGCAACTCGGCCTGATGCTGCGCGAAGCCGCGATACTCGATCGCGTCATACATGCGGCCGAGCACGCGCGCGGTGTCCTTCATGGACTCCTTGTGCCCGATATGGCTGCCGC
>RXJA01000320.1 GCA_003963455.1 Hyphomicrobiales bacterium | reverse complement strand
GTTGATGTCGCGAAGCGGCATCTCGTTCACTCGGCCGCCTGGCGCTCGCCGAAGGCGATGCCGGTAAAGGTCTGGTTGAGATGCATCGAGCGGTACTGCTCGCCATAGGTGCCGAAGCCGATGACCTTGTTGGTCCGGTAGAGCTCGGAAATGTCGCGGAAGACCTGGCGGTTGCGCGCGTCGAGCCGGCGCAGCACGCAATCGAAGCCCAGGATCATGTCGATGCCGCCGAGCCTGTGCTCGACATCCTCGAAAGCGGTGCGCGTCGATTCCACCATGTTCTTCGGCTGGGCGATGGACAACACGATACCGTCATCGATGGCGCAGAAGAAGGATAGCGAGCCGTCAGGGTGCATGCGCTGGATCGAGCGGCAATAATATTCGCCGCCGACCTTCACCACGACGGGGTGAGAGGCAAAGCTCAGCGGCGTCAGCGTCTGCGGCGGGATGCCGACGGAGGCCGCGTATTCCTGCGCCGCGTTGGTGGCGTTGAACTCGCGCACGATGCGATGGTCGGGATCGGACGCCGTCACCACCAGCTTTTCATCGGTCGGGATGAAATTGTCTGTCTTGAAGACATGGAAGGGGATCTCGGTCTCGACCAGCACGATGATTGCGCTGTCGGACGCAACCCTGCCATTGGCCATCAGCGTGGTCGTCTCGAATTTGAGGTCGTCGCCGGCCGAGCCGCCGATCAGCGGAATGTCGTCCAATCCCCAGTGGATGGCCGAGGTCACCGCTTCCTCGGCATAGGACAGCCCGTCGATGAAGCAGAGCGCGAATATGCCCTTGGAGCGGTCGTGGCCGATGCGTCCGCGCAGCAGGCGCCGCAGAGCCGCGACTTCGCCGGTGATCCTGTCCATGCCTGACGAGGAGAGGTTTTCGACCATGATGGAGACGGTCGAAAACGACGCTGACGGCAAAAGCAGGGCAAGGATATGCCCTTCCTCCAGCCCCTGCGGCGTGATTTCGCCGGCGGTCGAGCAGCCGGCATAGGCGAGCGATGGGGCGTAGACCTTCAGCGCCTGGGCCAGCGCCGTCGCGTCGACCAGGCTTTGAGAGAAGAACAGAAGCGCGAAGCCCGCGTCGACGATCGCCGCCTCGGCCGCGATGGCCCGGGCAAAGGCGTTCGGGTCGGGCTCATCCGTGGTGAGCGCCGAAAGGCCCGATGCATAGCGCGTGCTCGAACTGGCCAGCTGCCTTCTCCGCAATTCCTCCGACGCAGCTCTTATACGTGTCTTTTCTTATGCGTGTCAGGCACGCCTCGCGTCGAGAGCATCTTTGCCCTCAATCCCTGATTTGGCAATGGGCCGGGCGCCGGGGTTCAACAGCATGCCGGCCATGACCGAAAGTACAAGGAGCGGAGCGCTGGCAGCGCTGTTTTGCCCGTTGTACGCTACCCGAATAACGCACTGCCGGAGCTCGGCATCGGCAAGTGATGACCAAGGCTAATACCCAGGGAGGGGTTGCATGTCGGACGTGTCGTTGACTGTGAATGGGAAACGGGTCAGCGGAAGCGCCGAGGACCGAACGTTGCTGGTGCATTTCCTGCGCGAACATCTGGGCCTCACCGGGACGCATGTCGGTTGCGATACCTCGCAATGCGGCGCCTGCGTCGTGCATGTCGACGGCAGGGCCGTGAAGTCCTGCACGATGCTCGCTGTCCAAGCTTCCGGATCGACCATTGTCACCATCGAGGGCCTGGCAAATGGGTCGGACCTGCATCCGGTGCAGGCCGCGTTCAAGGAGCATCACGGACTGCAATGCGGCTTCTGCACGCCGGGCATGATCATGACGGCGACCGACATGATCGCGCGCCACCCGGAAGGCCTCGACGAGGCGACGGTGCGCGCCGAGCTCGAAGGCAACATCTGCCGCTGCACGGGCTACCACAACATCGTGAAAGCGATCCTCGCGGCATCGCAAACGATGGCGAAGGGGTCCAAGGGCAGGGCGAAACAGGCAGCTTAGGAATCAAGGGAGCAGGGCAGTAAGGGAGTAGGGCAGTAGGCAAGTCAGGGACCGAGGAATTTCCCTACTGCCTTATTCCCTTACTGCCCTACTCCCCTCCGGTTTGGGAGGAATTTCCGCAATGGGTATCGAAGGCGTCGGCGCCCGCGTGGCGCGCAAGGAAGACAAAAGGTTCATCACCGGCGGTGGCCGCTATGTCGACGACATGGTGGTTCCCGGCATGAAGCACGCAGTATTCGTGCGCAGCCCGCACGCGCATGCGCAGATCAAGAAGATCGATGTCAAGAAAGCGCAGGCGATGCCCGGCGTCGTCGGCGTGCTGACCGGCAAGGAGCTCAAGGCCGACGGCATCGGCAATCTGATCTGCGGCTGGATGATCCATTCCAAGGACGGCACGCCGATGAAGATGGGCGCATGGTCGCCGCTCGCGGTCGACAAGGTGCGCTATGTCGGCGACGCTGTCGTCATCGTGATTGCCGATACCAAGGGCCAGGCGCGCGATGCCGCCGAAGCGGTCGAGATCACCTACAAGGAACTGAAGGCCGTGGTCGACGCCACGAAGGCCATTCAAGCCGGCGCGCCGCAGATCCACGCCGAGTCCGACAACAATCTGATCTTCGACTGGGAGATCGGCGACGCCAAGGCGACCGACGCGGCGATCAAGTCGGCGGCCCATGTCACGCGCATGAAGATCGTCAACAATCGCCTCGTGCCCAACGCCATGGAGCCGCGCGCCGCGCTCGGCCACTACGACAAGGCCGAGGACCACTATACCTGCTGGACGACGTCGCAGAACCCGCATGTCGCGCGGCTGGTGATGAGCGCCTTCTACAACGTCGCGCCCGAGAACAAGCTGCGTGTGATCGCGCCGGATGTCGGTGGCGGCTTCGGCTCCAAGATCTATATCTATCCGGAAGAGATCGTCTGCCTGTGGGCCTCGAAGAAGACCGGCGTCCCGGTCAAATGGGTGGCCGACCGCACCGAGAGCTTCCTTGCCGACGCGCATGGCCGCGACCACGTCTCGACGGTGGAGATGGCGTTCGACAAGGACAACCGGATCACCGGGTTCAAGGTCGACACGATCGCCAATCTCGGCGCCTATATGTCGCTGTTCTCGTCCTGCGTGCCGACCTATCTCTATGCAACGCTGCTGTCGGGCCAGTACAACATCCCGGCGATCCACGCCAATGTGCGCACCGTCTACACCAACACCGCGCCCGTCGACGCCTATCGCGGGGCAGGGCGGCCGGAAGCCACCTATCTCCTGGAGCGGACGATGGAAACCGCCGCGCGCGAGCTCGGCGTGTCGCCGGCGGAATTGCGGCGCAAGAACTTCATCACCTCCTTCCCGCATCAGACGCCGGTGATCATGAACTATGACGCCGGCGACTATAACGCCTCGCTCGATGCGGCGATGAAGGCGGCTGACTATGCCGGCTTCGCCAAACGCAAGGCGGACGCGGCCAAGCAGGGCAAGCTGCGCGGCATCGGCATGAGCTGTTACATCGAGGCCTGCGGGATCGCGCCGTCGGCGGCGGTCGGCTCGCTCGGCGCAGGCGTCGGCTTGTGGGAATCGGCGGAGGTGCGGGTCAATGCCGTCGGCACGATCGAGGTGCTGACCGGCTCGCACAGTCACGGCCAGGGCCATGAGACCACCTTCGCGCAGCTGGTCACCCAGCGCTTCGGCGTGCCGCTCGACTCGGTGTCTATCGTGCATGGCGACACCGACAAGGTGCAGATGGGCATGGGCACCTACGGCTCGCGTTCCGGGGCCGTCGGCATGTCGGCCATCGTCAAGGCGCTCGACAAGGTCGAGGCCAAGGCCAAGAAGATCGCCGCGCATCTGCTCGAAGCGGACGAGGGCGACATCGTCATCGAGAACGGCGAGGTCAAGGTCGCCGGCACCGACAAGAGCCTGCCCTGGTTCCAGGTGGCGCTTGCCTCCTACACCGCCCACAATCTGCCGGCGGGCATGGAGCCGGGCCTGAAGGAAACCGCCTTCTACGACCCGTCCAACTTCACCTTCCCGGCCGGCTGCTACATCTGCGAGGTTGAGATCGATCCGGAAACCGGAACGACGGAGATCGTCCAGTTCGTCGCGGCGGACGACTTCGGCAACATCATCAATCCGATGATCGTCGAGGGGCAGGTGCATGGCGGCATCGCCCAAGGCGTCGGACAGGCGTTGCTGGAAGGCGCGCATTATGATGGTAACGGCCAGCTTCTGACGGCAAGCTACATGGATTATACGATGCCGCGCGCGGGCGACCTGCCGTCCTTCAAGGTCTCGACCTCGAACACGCCATGTCCCGGCAATCCGCTCGGCATCAAGGGCTGCGGCGAGGCGGGCGCCATCGGTTCGCCGCCGGCGGTGATCAACGCCGTCACCGACGCGCTCGGCGTCGTCGACATCGCCATGCCGGCATCGCCCTCCACGGTGTGGGCAACCATCCGC
The DNA here is from genome assembly GCA_003963455.1 of Hyphomicrobiales bacterium. GTDB lineage: Bacteria > Pseudomonadota > Alphaproteobacteria > Rhizobiales > Rhizobiaceae > Mesorhizobium. The sequence continues at coordinate 2,597 of RXJA01000320.1, read as the reverse complement.
GCGACGAAGCACTGAGGAGGAACAAGCATGTATTCCGTCAACTATCATCGCGCTTCCTCCGTCGCCGACGCTGCCAGGCACCTCAAGACCGGCGACGCCAAGCTGCTCTCCGGCGGCATGACGCTGATCCCGGCCATGAAGACGCGGCTCGCGGCGCCTTCGGACCTTGTCGATGTCTCACGACTGAAGGAACTTCAGGGCGTCAAGGTGTCCGGCAAGACCGTCACCATCGGCGCGGCGACGACACATTACGACGTCTCCACCGATGAGAAGCTGAAGAAGGCGTGCCCGGCGCTTGCGCATATGGCATCGCTGATCGGTGATCCGGCGGTCCGCCACAAAGGCACGATCGGCGGCTCGATCGCCAACAACGATCCGGCGGCCGACTATCCGGCGGCAATGCTGGCGCTGGGCGCGACGATCATCACCAACAAGCGTGAAATCGCGGCGGACAAATTCTTCAAGGGCCTGTTCGAGACGGCCCTGAAGGAAGGCGAGATCGTGACGGCGGTGAGCTTCACCGCTCCGGCCAAGGCGGCCTACCAGAAGTTCCGCAACCCGGCCTCGCGTTACGCCATCGTCGGCGTGTTCGTCACCAAGGGCAAGGATGGGGTGAGGGTCGCTGTTACCGGCGCCGGCGAGGACGGCGTCTTCCGCTCCAAGGAAGTCGAGACGGCGCTGGCGAAGACTTTCGAAGCCGCGGCGCTTGACGGCCTCAAAGTGCCGGCAAAGGGCCTGATGAGCGATATCCATGCCTCCGCCGACTACCGCGCCAATCTGATCGCGGTGATGGCAAAGCGCGCGGTGGCTGCGGCGAACGCCTGAACGCATTCGGACTGGAGCGGCGCACCGTTCACGCAAACGGCGCGCCGCTCCAATTGTTTTTGGGCGGAAGGCTGACGGCGTCGGATTTTCTTCAGTTGCCTTGGGTGAAAGGAAGGGGCCATCGCGGCCCCTTTTTCTTTCGTATTCGCAACGACTTGGCGGGAGTTGCCTGAGAATTCGCGGTTTCGCACTTGCACAATATTACCCCGCACTGCAAAATGAACATGGCGGGATGCGAAGCGGTTCAGGCATGCGTGCCTGGGCCCCGAGCGTGAAAGAACGGTATGACCGATGTTCCCGCGGCGTCCGTTGTCCTGCCACGGACCAAAGCCGACAAAGCCGCACGGACAAGACTGGCCTATCTGGATGGTTGGCGTGGATTGTCGATCGCCCTGGTGCTGATCGGCCATTTCTTTCCGGTCCCGGGAATCAATTTCGGGGTTCTCGGCGTCGAGTTCTTCTTCGTGCTCAGCGGCCGGCTGATGGGCGAAATCCTGTTCATCGAGCGCTTTCCGCTGAAGAAGTTCTTCAAGCGCCGCTTCTCGCGCATCTATCCAGCGCTGCTGGTGTTCGTGATCGCCGCCATGATCGGCCTCAAGGGCACCTTCATCGCCTTCAAATGGAAGGCTGCGCTGACGGCGCTGACCTTCACCTACAATTACGCCGGTATCTTCATCAACCGGGCCGGCGCGCTCGATCACATATGGTCGCTCTGCGTCGAGGAGCACTCCTATATCCTGCTCGCGCTGATCAGCGTGCTGGTCACCGGAAGGGCGAATGTCGTGCGGTTGCTGGTCGTGCTGGCGCTGCTGGCAATGGCCAACGGCGCCATTTCGTATGGGGTTCTCGGTATGGGCTACGAGACCACCTATTGGCGCACCGACGTGCATATCGCTTCGATCCTGCTGTCCGCCGCGATCTGCCTGCTCAAGGCCGACGGCCGCCTGCCGGCTTTGCTGAGGAGCCAGCATGTGGCGCTTGCGGCCGCGATCGGCGGCGTTCTGCTGTTCCTCGATCCGGTGCCGACCCCGCTCCACTATCTTGTCGGCGTGCCGCTGCTGGCGCTGGGCGTCAACACGCTCGACTTCGCCGGCTTCTATCTGACGGATCTGCTGTCGTCGCGGCCGATGGTCATGCTCGGCCTGTGGTCCTATTCGCTCTATCTCTGGCAACAGCCCTTCTACAAATTCGTCGATGAGCGCGGCAGCGCGCCGGTGCCGATGCTGGCGGCTGTGTTCGCCTGCGCGCTCGCGAGCTACTACATCGTCGAAAGGCCTGCTCGCGGCTGGCTCAACCGCAACTGGTGATCAGGCCTTGTCACTTTTCCGCGCGGCCAGGTAACGGCGAAGCCCGGCTTCACCGCGCGGTGTCGTCCAGCGGTGGTTCCAGGCGAAGGCGGGTCTCAGCAGCGGCGCCATGAGCTTGAGGATCGGCCTCTCGACCGTGACCTGCCAGACCAGATCGACATGCGTGCCTCTTCCGGACGGCGACAGCTCGGCCCGCCAGAGCCCGTCGAAATCACCGAAAGTCTTCACCACCACCAGCCGGCCGGGCACAAGCTCAGCGGCCTCGATGATGAAGTTCAGCTCGTAGGGCAGGGCGCCGCACGCTCGGGCTCTGGCGCGTGCGCCCACGACGCCCTTGCCCTTTTTGTCAAGCGGCTCGATCTCCTTGTAGGCATCGCCCCACCAGAGCGGCAGCAACTGGGCGTCCGACAGCACGTCCCACACTTCCTGGGGTGTGCCTTCAGGGATGTCCCAGCTTTCGTCGAA
>RXJA01000307.1 GCA_003963455.1 Hyphomicrobiales bacterium | reverse complement strand
GGAGAAGGTGGCCTCGCGAAGCGAGGTCGGATGAGGGGTGCTCCAGCTTGGCGAGGACGGCGATCCGTCCAACACCCCTCATCCGTCTTGGCGCCGCGCGCCAATCCACCTTCTCCCACAAGGGGGAGAAGGTGGAGCCATACCTAGCCGCGCTGACTAATCTCGAACGGATCGCTTGCATGCCCACAGTCGCCCCGCTTGATCTCGAAGGCCATTGCATTGCGGCCGTCTTTCTCAGCGACGTGCCGCATTTCGCCCTGGCCGACGGCGCGATCCACCGCCTGGACAATGGGCAGAAGACTGTTCAGGCCAATGACGGCCTGCTTGCCGCTTTCCATGACGCGGCCACCGACCGGCTGATCACCGGCGGCGAGGACGGCAAGGTGTTTGCCGTGAGGGCCGGCGGCGAGGTGAGCGAGCTGGCGAGCGCCGGCAGGAAGTGGGTCACCAGCGTCACTGCCGGACCGCAGGGCGCGATCGCCTACGCCTCGGGCAAGACCGCCTTCGTGCGTTTCGCCGACGGCAAGATCAAGGAATTTACCCATCCGCGCTCGGTCGAAGGGCTCGCCTTCTCGCCCAAGGGCATGCGTTTCGCGGTTGCCCGCTATAATGGCGCGACGCTGCATTTCCCGGCGGCCGAAGGCAAGCCGGTGGAGCTCGAATGGGCCGGCGCCCATACCGGCATCACCTTTTCGCCGGATGGCGCTTTCCTCATCACCACCATGCAGGAAAACGCCCTGCATGGCTGGAAGCTCGCCGACGGTAAGCACATGCGCATGTCGGGCTATCCCGGCAAGGTGAAGAGCCTGTCGTGGAGCGCCAAGGGCAAATGGCTGGCGAGTTCCGGCGCGCCGGCCGCGATCGTGTGGCCTTTCGCGAGCAAGGACGGCCCGATGGGCAAGGCGCCGCTGGAACTCGGCACGCGCGGCAACACGATGGTGACATGCGTCGCCTGCCATCCGAGCCAGGACGTCGTGGCTATCGGCTATGAGGACGGCATGGTGATCGCGGCGCGCTTCGCCGACGCCAAGGAAGTGCTGCTGCGCCGCCCCGGCAAGGGCGCCATCACCGCGATGATGTGGGATAAGGAAGAGCGCCGCATCGTCTTCGGCAGCGCCGCCGGCGACTGCGGCGTGATTGACATCACCGCCTGACTATTCCGCGCCGCAGGACACATCGCCCTTGAACTCGACGGGATCGCTGCTCACGCCGGCCGTGCCGTCATAGACCGCGAGCGTGTAGCGCCCGTTATAGGTGCTTTCGTCGCTGGCCTTGGTCAGGATCGTCAGCTCCACCGAGCGGTAGGTGTCCTTGGCGTCGTGCTCGCGATAGACGAGCAGCCGCAATTCCTCGCCGTCAAGCCAGTATTGCGCCAGGTTCTGATCCTCGAACACCGTCTTGCGCAGGCTGTCGGCGGCGGGACGGCCCTTGATTTCCAGGTCGCCGCGGAAATTGAAGGTCGGCCCGCCGAGGCCACGAGTCACGCCGGCGTTGAGCTGGAAGGCGACCTTGGGGTCATCGACCGAGCACCAGAGGGCGCCGGAGGCGAAACCACCATTCACTGATGCAAGAAGCACTGCCACGCAAAGAACTGTCCGCATTTCCTCTCCTCCATCCTGCTCGCAATGAGGCCCCGACGGCCGCGCCGGGTCAAGAGCGCTGAGCCAACGCCCGCCCCCACCGCGGCCAATTGCAGTTTTACCAAGCCATGGGCAGAGTGCCGCGCGAAACACAGGGGTTTTCATGCAGGCATCGGACAGTTCCAGGAATTCCATCGGCGGCATCGGCATCGCCCGCATTGCCGAGTTGCGCGAGACGGAAGCGGCCGCCTTCCGCAAGGCGCGGCCGAAATCCGAGGCGAAGCTCGGCAACGGCATTGCCGGCTTCCTCGGCGGCGTGCCGATGCACTGGATGACCGACTGGCCGACGCCGTTCCCGATCCTGGTCGACGGCGCCAAAGGCGCCACCATCACCGACATCGATGGCAACAGGCTGGACGATTTCTGCCTCGGCGACACCGGCTCGATGCTCGGCCATTCGCCGCCGGCGGTCGCCCGCGCGATCCGCCGGCAGTCCGGTCGCGGCCTGACATACATGCTGCCCAGCGAGGATGCGCTGGCGATCGGCCCGCTCCTGCAGCAGCGCTTCGGCCTGCCCTACTGGCAGATCGCCACGACCGCCACCGACGCCAACCGCTTCGCGCTGCGCGTCGCCCGCGCGGTGACCGGGCGCGAAAAGATCCTGGTCTTCAACGGCTGCTATCACGGCTCGGTCGATGAAACGATGGTGCGGCTGATCGACGGCAAACCGGTGAACCGGCCAGGACTCGCCGGAGAATTCCGCGACCTGACGCGGGCGACGAAGATCGTCGAATTCAACGACGTCCCTGCCTTGGAGGCCGCGCTTGCGGACCGCGATGTCGCCTGCGTCATCACCGAGCCGGTGCTGACCAATTCCTGCATGGTGCTGCCGGAACCCGGTTTCCACGACGCGTTGCGGCGCCTTACCCGCGCGGCCGGCACGCTGCTGCTGATCGACGAGACGCACACCATTTCCACCGGCCCGGGCGGCTATACGAAGAAATACGGGCTGGAACCGGACCTGTTCGTGCTCGGCAAGCCGGTGGCCGGCGGCGTGCCGGCGAGCATCTGGGGCCTGAGCGAGGAGGTCGCCACCCGCTACGGCGCCTACAACCGGGCCAAGGAACCCGGCTATTCCGGCATGGGCACGACGCTGTCGGCCAATCCGCTGCAATTCGCGGCGATGCGGGCAACGCTGGAAGAGGTGATGACCGATGAGGCTTACGCGCATATGGACCGGCTGGCGCGCCGGCTCGACGCCGGGCTGACCGCCGTCATCGCGCGAAACAAGCTGCCCTGGCATGTCGCGCGGGTCGGCGCCCGCGTCGAGTTCATCTGCGCGCCGGGACCGCTGCACAATGGCGGCGAGGCCGAGAAAGCGCATGCGCCGGAGCTGGAAGCCGCCATTCATGTCGCGCTGGTCAATCGCGGCGTGCTGATCGCGCCGTTCCACAACATGATGCTGATCTCGCCGGCAACGACTTCGGCGCAAGTGAGCCGGCTGATCGCCGCCTTCGCCGCGGTTGCGGCCAGGCTTACGGCATGAGACAAAGCAGTTAGAAGATTGGCAGCCATGGACAATCCGAACACCGTCGCGACCTCCCCTTCAGGCTCGACGCCCGCCGAGGCGAAGGCCTTTCTCGACGCGCATCCCGAGATCGAGGCGTTCGACATCGTGCTTACCGACGCCAACGGCATCGGCCGCGGCAAGATCGTGCGGCGGCACGAGCTGATGGGCATTTTCGAGAACGGCCGGCATCTGCCGATCTCGATCCTCGGCCTCGACATTACCGGCGAGGACGTGCACGAAACCGGGCTGGTGTGGGACACCGGCGACGGCGACCTCAGGGCATGGCCGATCCCGGGCACGCTGGCGCCGCTCTACGGCACCAATCCGCCGCGCGGCCAGGTGCTGATGTCGATGTACCATCTCGACGGCCAGCCGATGACCTCCGACCCGCGGCTGGTGCTGGCAAGGCAGGTGGAATTGCTGGCGGCACGCGGCCTGCATCCGGCCGGCGCCTTCGAGCTCGAGTTCTTCCTGCTGTCCAACGAGCGCGACGCGGACGGCAAGGTGCAGCCCGCCCGCGCGGTGCTCGACGGCCGCCGATCGGCCAAGACGGAAGTCTATTCGGTCGACCACCTGCATGGCATGGAGCCGCTGTTTTCCGACATCTACGCCGCCGCCAAGGCGCAAGGCATTCCGGCCGAAACCGTCATTTCCGAATACGCGCCCGGCCAGTACGAGCTGACGCTGAACTACCGCAAGGACGTGATGCGGGCGGCCGACGACCTCGTCATGCTGAAGCGGCTGGTCAGGGCGCAGGCGCGCCGGCATGGCGTGACCGCCTGTTTCATGGCCAAGCCCATCGAGGCCTATGCCGGCTCGGGCATGCATTTCCACGTCTCGCTGCAGGACGATGCCGGCCGCAACGTCTTTACCGAGGCCGTGGGCGAAAAATGGTCACCGAAGCTGCTCAACGCGCTGGGCGGCCTGATCCAAACCATGGCGGAATCGATGCTGGTGTTTGCGCCGCACGCCAATTCATGGCGGCGCTTCGTCTCGCAATCCTACGCGCCGGTGGCGCCGAGCTGGGGCGTCAACAATCGCTCGGTGGCGTTGCGCGTGCCGGCGGGCGATGCCAAGAACCGCCGGATCGAGCACCGGCCGTCGGGCGTCGACGCCAATCCCTATCTGGTCGCCGCAACGGTGCTGGCCGGCATCGTCAAGGGCCTCGACGAGGGCCTGGATCCAGGGCCGGAAACGACAGGGAACGGCTACGAGCAGGCGAGCGAAAGATCGGCCATGCCGGCCGACTGGCGCGCCGCGATCGAGGCGGCCAGGGGCTCCGATTTCCTGAAATCGGCGCTCGGCCCCGACCTGCATCGCACCTTCGTGGCGATCAAGCAGGCGGAATATCTGCGCGTCGCGCGCACGGTCAGCGAACTGGACTACCACCTCTATCTGCACGAAGTGTGAGGGCTGGCCTGCCGAGCAATTCCAGGAAAAGTGTGTAACGGCTTTTCCGCTGGGTATTGCGCAAAACAGGTAGTCAGAGCAGGTCGGCGTTTCTGTGAAACGGTGACCTGCTCTGGGCGCGGCGATCACGTTTTGCCGACGGCAATCAAAAGTTATAGCCAATTGCATTTTTGGAACATACCATGAACAAATGGCTATGCTTTCCGTCCGCGAGAAACTGGCGATCCTGTCCGACGCCGCCAAATATGACGCCTCCTGCGCCTCTTCCGGGTCGGCGAAACGCGACTCGCTGAGATCGGGCGGCATCGGCTCGACCGAGGGGTCCGGCATCTGCCATTCCTACGCGCCGGACGGGCGCTGCATCTCGCTCCTGAAAATCCTGCTCACCAATTTCTGCATCTATGACTGCAGCTACTGCATCAACCGCTCGTCCTCGAATGTGCGGCGCGCCCGTTTCAGCGTCGATGAGGTGGTGAAGCTCACCATGGATTTCTATCGCCGCAACTACATCGAGGGGCTGTTCCTGTCCTCGGGCGTCATCCGCTCGCCCGACGAGACGATGGGCGAGATGGTCGAAGTGGCGCGCAGGCTCAGGGTCGAGGAAAAGTTCGGCGGCTATATTCACCTCAAAACCATCCCGGAAGCATCGGCCGAATTGATCGAAACGGCCGGCCTCTATGCCGACCGTTTGTCGATCAATGTCGAACTGCCGACCGACGAAGGCGTGAAGAAGCTGGCGCCGGAAAAGAAGCCGGAAACGATCCGGCTTTCGATGGCGAAGCTGCGACGCAAGATCGAGGAGAAAGCCGAGCCGACATTGCAGAGCCGCAGGCGAGAGCGCTTCGCACCGGGCGGCCAGTCGACGCAAATGATCGTCGGCGCCGACAGGACGTCCGATGACGGCATCCTGCGCGCCAGCGCCCGGCTCTATGGCAGCTATCATCTGAGACGCGTCTACTACTCCGCCTTCAGCCCGATCCCGGATTCCTCCTCGGCGCTGCCGCTGCAGAAGCCGCCCTTGATGCGCGAGCACCGGCTCTACCAGGCGGACTGGCTGATGCGCTTCTATGGCTTCTCGCAGCCGGAGATTCTCGCGGGCAGCAATGACGGCATGCTGGACCTTTCCATCGATCCAAAGCTTGCCTGGGCGCTGCGCAACCGGGGGCGGTTTCCGGTCGATGTCAACCGCGCCGAGCGCGAAGCGCTGTTGCGCGTGCCAGGCCTCGGCACCAAGGTCATCGACAGGATCATCGAGACACGCCGCCACCGCCGGCTGCGGCTCGAGGATGTGGGACGGCTCTGCCATTCGGTCGCCAAGGTGCGGCCCTTCATCATCGCGGAAGGCTGGTCGCCTGGCGCGCTCACCGACAAGGCCGGTTTGCGCCAGACGATCACCCGCTCCTGCGAGCAGCTATCGCTGTTCTGACCATGGCAAGAACAGAGCTCAACCTCGCCGCTCATGTCGTCCGGCTCGAAAGCCAGACGGATTTTGCCGGCTGGCGCGACGCGGCGCGGCGGCTGGCGACAAACGACATCCCGCCGGAGGACGTCGCATGGCAGGTCGAGCCAGATAGCGAAACCCGTGGCAATGATTTGCCGGCTGTGCAGGCCGATGCGCGGCTGGTCGTGCCGCGCGACTTCATCGAGCGGGCCGGGACCGTGATCTGCCATTGCGACCCCTATCGCTTCGGCTTCCTCTACCGGCTGCTGTGGCGGCTGCGGGCCGAACCCAAGCTTCTGTCGATCGCGACTGATCCCGACATCCTGCGGCTGGAGGCGATGGAAAAGGCGGTAGGCCGCGACATCCACAAGATGCGCGCCTTCGTGCGTTTCCGGAGGATCGGCGAAGGCACGACTGAGCGCTACGTCGCCTGGTTCGAGCCGGAACATTTCATCGTCGAGCGCAATGCCGATTTCTTCGTGCGGCGCTTCACCGGCATGCGCTGGACGATCCTGACGCCGCATGCCTCGGCCGACTGGGACGGCGAGCGGCTGGCGATCGGCCCGGGTGCGGCCAAGCGCGACGCCCCTGCGGAAGACGATGCCGAGACGCTGTGGCGGACCTATTTCGAGAATATCTTCAACCCGGCCCGCCTCAAGGTGAAGGCGATGCAGAAGGAGATGCCGAAGAAATATTGGCGGAACCTTCCCGAGGCCTCGCTCATTCCAGATTTGATAGCAGGAGCGGATAAAGCCGCATCAGACATGATCGCCCGGATGCCAACCAGCCCAGCACCGCACCATGCCAAGGTGAAGGCCAAACACTGGCCTACGCCCGAGCCGGCCGATGTGGTGGCGCCCGAGGCCGACGATATTCCGGAGCTGCGCGAGGAGGCGAAAGGCTGCCGCCGCTGCCCGCTCTGGCGCGACGCGACGCAGACCGTCTTCGGCGAGGGACCGGAGAACGCTGATGTGATCTTCGTCGGCGAGCAGCCCGGCGACCAGGAAGATCTGGCCGGCAAGCCGTTCGTCGGACCGGCGGGCAGGGTATTCGACAGCATCCTGGACGACGCCGAAATCGACCGCCGCAAGGTCTATGTGACCAATGCGGTGAAGCACTTCAAATTCGAGCCGCGCGGCAAAAGGCGCATCCACTCGAAGCCCAATGCCGGCGAGATCCAGGCCTGCCGCTGGTGGCTGGACAAGGAGCTCGATCTCGTCAAACCGAACCTCGTGGTGGCGCTTGGCGCCACGGCCGCGCAGTCGCTGCTCGGCAAGGCGGTGCCAATCACCAAGATGCGCGGCGACGTGGTCGAGCGCGAGGATGGCTTGCGCGTGTTCCTGACCATCCATCCGTCCTTCATCCTGCGCATCCGGGAGCAGGAGGACAAGGAGGCCGAGCGGGAGCGGTTTTTAAAGGACATGCGGAAGGTCAAGCAGCTGATGGCTGCTTAGGCAGTATTGATCTTCAACACTGCCCGGCCGAGCCAAGCCTACCTAACCAAAATCGCCCTCAGATCGTTCACATTCGTGCCCGTGGGCCCAGGCACGAACAGGTCGCCAACCGCATTGAAGGCCGTCCAGGCGTTGTTGCCGGCCAGCATTGCCTTGGCGTCGACGCCGGCCGCGCGCATGCGCGTAACGGTCGAGCCATCGGCGAAGGCGCCGGCATTGTTCTCCGAGCCGTCGATGCCGTCGGTGTCAGCGGCCAAAGCATCGATACCGTTCACGCCGTCGATGCCGATGGCGAAAGCGAGCAGGAATTCCGAATTGCGGCCGCCCTTGCCTTTTGCTCTCAGCGTCACCGTCGTCTCGCCGCCGGAGAGGATCAGCACCGGCTTTGCAAAAGGCCGGTTACGCGTCGCCACTTCCCGCGCGATCGCGGCGTGGACGCCACCGACCTCGCGGGCCTCGCCCTCGATCGAATCCGACAGGATGACGGCCTCGATGCCCTGCCGCTTCGCTTCAGCGGCCGCGGCTTCCAGCGACACGCCGGCCGAGGCGGTCAGATGCACCTCATTGCCGGCAAAGCGCGGATCGTCGGGGCTCGGCGCGTCGGCGGCCGGCGACTGGATGTGCGCCATGACCGAGGCCGGCAGCTTCATGCCATAGGCGGCGATCGAGGCCAGCGCATCGGCGCGGCTGCCTGTGTCGGGAACGGTCGGGCCCGAGGCGACCAGTGCTGGATTGTCGCCGGGAATGTCGGAGACGACCAGCGATACCACGCGCGCCGGGTGGGCAGCCGCAGCCAGGCGTCCGCCCTTGATCGTCGAGACATGCTTGCGGATGGTGTTCATCGCCGCGATCGGCGCGCCGGAGGCCAGCAGCGCCTCGTTGACGGCGATCTCATCGGCAAGGGTCAAACCGGGAGCGGGCGACGGCAGCAGGGCCGAGCCGCCGCCGGAAATCAGCGCCACCACCAGATCGTCAGCGGTCAGGCCGCGCACCTTTTCCAGCAACCGGCGCGAGGCCTCCAGGCCGGCGGCATCCGGCACCGGGTGCGCCGCCTCGATGATCTCGATGCGTTCGCATCTGGCGCCATAGCCGTAACGGGTGACGACAAGGCCATCGATCGGCCCGTCCCAGACCTTCTCGAAGGCGGCCGCCATCTGCGCCGAACCCTTGCCGGCGCCGATGACGATGGTGCGGCCCTTTGGCTTTGCCGGCAAATAATTGCGGATCGTCTTTTCCGGATCAGCGGCGGCGACGGCGGCGTTGAAGATCGACGTGAGGAAGCTTTTCGGGTCGGTCATTTTTCTTCCGGCGGCAGCGCGAGCCCGCTCGCATCGATGCCAAGATAGGCGCAGAGCGCATCGACCACGACACCATGGTCCTCGCGCTCCGGCAGGCCCGAAACGGCGATGACGCCGATGACGCCGGCGCCTTTCACCGTGACCGGAAAGCCGCCCCCCGCGAGGACATAGTCGGCGATGTCGAGCGCTTCGCCGACCTTGAAGGTGCGGTCCGGCCGCTGCTGCTCCAGCACCATGCGGTAGGTGCTTCTCAGATAGCGCATGACGACGTTGATCTTGCGCCGCGCCCAGTCGGGATTGGAGGCGTTGGAGCCCGGCATGGCGGCATAGAAGAGCGGCCTGTCGAAGGTCCTGATGTCGACGATGATCGGCAGGTTTTCCTTCAGCGCCCGGTCCCTGATGGCGGAACCGATCTTGAAGGCGACGGCCTCGTCGAAGGCCGGGAAGACCAGCGCGGCTTCCTGCTTCTTGATCAGAGCGATGTCGGCGGCGGCAGCCATGGCGTTCCCCTGTCAGCGTCGACGCACGCTTTGGCCGATGACTGACGCCGGGTCAAGCCAAGAGCTGATCAAAGCTCACGCGGCGATGGCGCTCTTCGCCGGCCGCCCGGCCACATAGACCTCGCGCACGACCCGATCGTCGCCCAGCGTCTGCAGCAGGAAGAGTTCCTCCGCCAGTGTTTCCACCGTCTCCATCCTGAGCCGCATCGCCGGCGTGGCGTGGGCGTCGAGCACGACGATGTCGGCATCGGTGCCCTCCTCAAGCGTGCCGACCTTGTCTGCCACCGACAGCGCGTCGGCGTTGCCGCGCGTCAATTGCCAGAAGGACTGGAACGGATTGAGCTTCTCGCCGTTCAGCGCGATAACCTTGTAGCCTTCGTCCATGGTACGCAGCATCGAATAATTGGTGCCGCCCCCGACATCGGTGGCAGCGGCGATCCTGAGCGGCGCCTCGCGGCGGCGATAACGCTGGTAGTCGAACAGGCCGGAGCCGAGGAAGAGGTTTGAGGTCGGGCAGAACACCGCGACCGAGCCCGATTGCGAGAGCGCATCCGCCTCGTGCTCGGACAGATGGATGCAGTGCCCGAACAGGCTCTTCTTGCCGAGCAGGCCGTAATGGTCATAGACATCGGTGTAGTCGCGCGACCAGGGATAAAGCTCCTGGGTGAAGGCGATCTCGGCGTGGTTTTCCGACAGATGCGTCTGCATGTGGAGATCGGGATATTCGCGGCAGAGCGCGCCGGCCATCTCCATTTGCTCGGGCGTGGACGTGATGGCGAAGCGCGGGGTGATGGCATAGAGCTGCCGGCCCTTGCCATGCCATTCGGCAATCAGTGCCTTGGTATCGTCATAGCCGGTTTGCGGCGTGTCGAGCACGGCATCCGGCGCGTTGCGGTCCATCATCACCTTGCCGGCGATGTTGAGCATGTTGCGTTCGTGCGACTCGGCGAAGAAGGCCTCGGCGGATGATTTGTGCACCGAGCAGTAGGCAGCGACCGTCGTCGTGCCGTGGCGCAGCATCTCGTCGAGGAACAGCCGCGCGATGCGGCGCCCGTGCTGCGCGTTCTGGAACTTCGACTCTTCCGGAAAGGTGTATTTGTTCAGCCAGTCGAGCAGCTCGGCGCCATAGGAGGCGATGACCTGCATCTGCGGCACATGGACATGGGCGTCGAGGAAGCCCGGCAGGATGAGATGCGGGCGATGGTCGATCGTCTCGACACCAGCACCCGCCTTCTTAAGGACCTCCGCGTAGGAACCGGCGGCGACGATCCTGCCATCGTCGATCAGCAGAGCGCCATCCTCCTCGTAACGCCAGGCGGAATGGTCGTCGATGGTTTCGGGCCAGCGCAGGAAGGAGAGCGTGCGGCCGCGCAGGAGTTTCGATGTCATGCTTACTTTCCGGCGCCTTCGAACCAGGCGACCAGAAGGGCCCGTTCCTGGTCGGTGATCTGGGTGACGTTGGCGGGCGGCATGGCATGCGCCCGGCCGGCCTGGATGTAGATCTCGCGGGCATGCTCGGCGATGCGCTCATCCGTGTCGAGCAGCACGCCCTTCGGCGCATGATAGATGCCTTCATAGACCGGCTCTTCGGTATGGCACATGGAGCAGCGGCCGAGCACGGTATCGCGCACGGCCGGGAAATGCGCCGAGGCGATATAGACCTGCGCCGCGGCGGAGGCAGCGGAGGTCTTCGGTTCGCCGGTCAGCACCTTCGGCACGGTCGATAGCCAGATGATGATCATGAACAGCACGGCCGCGCCCAGCCAGGTCCAATGCGGATTACCTTTGCGCGCATGCACCGTGTTGAAATAGTGCCGGATCAGCACGCCGATGATGAAGACCAGCGAGGCGATGACCCAGTTGAACTGGGTCCCGAAGGCCAGCGGGTAGTGGTTGGACAGCATCAGGAACAGGACCGGCAAGGTCAGGTAGTTGTTGTGCAGCGAACGCTGCTTGGCGATCTTGCCGTATTTCGGGTCGGGCTTGCGGCCTGCGATCAGGTCGGCGACGACGATCTTCTGGTTGGGGATGATAATCATGAAGACATTGGCCGACATGATCGTGGCGGTGATGGCGCCGAGATGCAGGAAGGCGGCGCGGCCGGTGAAGAGGTGGGTGAGCCCCCAGGCGATGAAG
>RXJA01000354.1 GCA_003963455.1 Hyphomicrobiales bacterium | reverse complement strand
ATCTTGCCATTGGTTGCCGGGGCGTCTCCCGATCGGACTTCCGTTACGACGACCGCCATTCCGAAAACGGCGAGGTTGTCTGGCTCGAGGTCAATACTCAGCCGGGCATGACGCCGACGTCTCTGGTGCCTGAAATCGCCGCGCAAGCGGGACACTCGTTCGGCGATTTGTTGAGTTGGATGGTGGAGGACGCTTCGTGTCTGCGTTGAGGTGGGGACAGGGTAATGGCGGCGGCGCGGCTCAGCCCGCGCTGTTCGGTATGTCGCTGTCATTCGACCGTTTCGTGTTGCCGCGTCAGCTTCGCCGGCCGATGCGGGTGCTGGCGCGCCTGTGCGGCGGCGAATATGAGGCGCCGCGCTTTTCGGCGGCCATCCTTTCCGCGGCGCTGCTTGCGTCGAGCGGTGCCTACGGCGCCTATCTCGGCGGCTATACCGACAGCATCGTGCAGGGCATAACGGCGCGTACGGGCTTTGCCGTCGACCAGATCAAGGTGGTCGGCAACCGCCAGACTTCCGAGATCGATGTGCTTGATCAGCTCGGCCTCGACGGCTGGACCTCGCTCATCGGCTTCGATGCCGAGGCCGCGCGAGAACGTATCGCCACTCTGCCCTGGGTCGAGGGCGCTGCGGTGCGCAAGATCTATCCCCATACGCTGGAGGTGCGCATCGAGGAGCGCCAGCCCTTCGCTCTCTGGCAGCAGGGCACCTCGGTGTCGGTCATCGAGCGGTCGGGCGAGGTGATCGCGCCGTTCTCGGGCGGCAAGCAGGCGCAGCTCCCGCTGATCATCGGCGCGGGCGCGCCGGCCATGGCCCCGGCGTTTCTCGACAAGATCAAGAGCTATCCCGAGCTTGCGGCGCGGGTCAAAGGTTATATCCGGGTCGGCGAGCGTCGCTGGGACCTGAGGCTTGAAAACGGTGTCACGATCAAGCTGCCGGAAGACGACGAGGATCAGGCGATCGCGGAACTCGTCAAGATCGACCATGACAATGGGTTGCTGACGCGCGACATCGCCGCCGTCGACATGCGGCTCCCCGACAGGTTGGTCGTGGAGCTGTCACCCGAGGCAGCGACGCAGCGCGAAGCCGCGCTCAGCGACAAGCCGAAGGGTCTGGCCAAGCGCAAGGCGGAGACAAAGATATGAGCTGGCTTGGCGGCAGCGGTGATCAATCTTCGCGCCGGTCGGGCACGCTCACCGTGCTCGATGTCGGGTCGAGCAAGGTTTGCTGCGTGGTGGCGAAGCTCAAGCCGAACGATGACGGCAAGCTCTTGCGCGGACGTTCGCACCGTATCCAGGTGATCGGCATCGGCCACCAGAAGTCGCAAGGCGTGAAGTCCGGTGTCGTGGTCGATCTCGATCGCGCCGAGCATGCCATCCGGCTTGCCGTCGACGCCGCCGAGCGCATGGCCGGGCTCACGGTCGATTCCCTCATCGTCAACATGACGGCCGGTCGGCTGAAGAGCGAAGCTTTCTCGGCGACCATCAATCTCGGTGGTCATCAGGTCGAGGAAGTCGACATCAAGCGCGTGCTCGCCGCTGGCGCCAAGCAGGCGCTCAGGGCCGAGCGCGAGGTAATCCATTCGCTGCCCGTCGGTTTCTCGCTCGACGCCGAGCGCGGCGTGCGCGACCCGCGCGGCATGGTGGGCGATACGCTTGGCGTCGACATGCATGTGCTGACGGGCGATGCGGCGCCGATGCGCAATCTCGAGCTTTGCATCAACCGCTCCCATCTGTCGGTCGAGCGCATGGTGGCGACGCCCTATGCCAGCGGGCTTGCCTCGCTGGTCGACGACGAACTCGAGATGGGTGCCGCCTGCATCGACATGGGCGGCGGCACGACGACCATCTCGGTCTTCTCGGAAGGCAAGTTCGTCCATGGCGACGCCATCGCCATCGGCGGCAACCATGTGACGCTAGACATGGCCAAGGGCCTGTCGACATCGCTCGACGCCGCGGAGCGGCTGAAGGTGATGCATGGCTCGGCGTTGCCCGGAAGCGCCGACGACCGTGACCTCGTCTCGATCCAGCCGATCGGCGAGGAAGGCGACGTGCCGCTGCAGATTCCGCGCTCGGTGATGACGCGAATCATCCGCGCCCGCATCGACGAGACGCTCGAGCTTTTGCGCGACCGGCTGAACAAGTCCGGCTACGGCAACGCGGTCGGCAAGCGCGTCGTGCTTACCGGCGGCGCCAGCCAGCTCTCAGGCCTGCCGGAAGCCGCGCGCCGCATCCTTGGACGCAATGTGCGCATCGGCCGCCCGCTCGGCGTGGCCGGCCTGCCGGAAGCGGCCAAGGGACCGGCGTTCTCGACCCCGGTCGGGCTGATGATCTACCCGCAGGTGGCGAGCTTCGAAAGCCATTCGGCGAAAGGACTTTCCGGTTTCAGGATGACCGGGACGGGCGGAAGACTGCATCGCATGAGTCAGTGGTTGAGAGACAGTTTTTAATTTGACGGGGACAGCCCCATAGGCGGCCGCGGCGGCGAAGCGGCGGGAAAGGCAAAGGACGGAGACAATGACCATCAATCTGCAAAAGCCGGACATCACCGAGCTCAAGCCACGCATCACCGTGTTCGGCGTCGGCGGCGGCGGCGGCAATGCGGTCAACAACATGATCACGGCCGGCCTGCGCGGCGTCGAATTCGTGGTGGCCAACACGGACGCCCAGGCGCTGACCATGTCGAAGGCCGAACGGCTGATTCAGCTCGGCGCGCACGTCACGGAGGGCCTCGGCGCCGGCTCGCAGCCGGAAGTCGGCCGTGCCGCGGCGGAAGAGTGCATCGACGAGATCATCGATCATCTCTCCAACACCCATATGTGCTTCGTCACCGCCGGCATGGGCGGCGGAACCGGCACGGGGGCCGCCCCGGTCGTCGCCCGCGCGGCGCGCGAGAAGGGCATCCTCACGGTCGGCGTCGTCACCAAGCCGTTCCACTTCGAGGGCCAGCGCCGCATGAAGACGGCCGACATGGGCATCGAGGAACTGCAGAAATGCGTCGACACCCTTATCGTCATCCCCAACCAGAACCTGTTCCGGCTGGCCAATGACAAGACCACCTTCGCCGATGCCTTCGCCATGGCCGACCAGGTGCTCTACTCGGGCGTCGCCTGCATCACCGACCTGATGGTCAAGGAAGGCCTGATCAACCTCGACTTCGCCGACGTGCGCTCGGTGATGCGCGAGATGGGCAAGGCGATGATGGGCACCGGCGAAGCCTCGGGCGAGGGCCGCGCGATGGCCGCCGCCGAAGCCGCGATCGCCAACCCGCTGCTCGACGAAACCTCGATGAAGGGCGCCAAGGGCCTGCTGATCTCGATCACCGGCGGCCGCGACCTCACCCTGTTCGAGGTGGATGAGGCCGCGACCCGTATCCGCGAGGAGGTCGACCAGGACGCCAACATCATCCTGGGCGCCACCTTCGACGAGGAGCTGGAAGGCGTGATCCGCGTGTCGGTCGTCGCTACCGGCATCGACAAGTCGGCGGCTGAAATCGCCGCCGCGCCGATCTCGATCCGCGCGCCGCAGAAGCCGGCCGCCGCCCGCCCGGCGGCTCCGGCTGCTGAAATCCGCCCCGCTCCGGTTCAGCCGCAGGCCTATGAGCCGCGCGCCGTCGATCCGGTCGCCGAGGCGATCCAGCTCGCCGAGGCCAACGCGGCCGCCATGGCGCAGCCGCGCCCGGTTCCGGTCGACGACTTCCAGCCGCAGAGCAAGATCTTCCAGGCGCCGCCCGCCCAGCCGCGGCCGCAGCCGGTCGCGCCGCAGCAGGTCATGCAGCCCGCGCCGCAGCGCGAGATGCCGCAGCCGGTGGCCGCCGCCCCGCAGCGTATGCCGCGCGTGGAAGACTTTCCGCCGGTCGTAAGGGCTGAAGTCGAAGCCAAGACCCGGCCCGCGGACCATGAGAACAGCGGCCCGATGGGTCTGATCAAGCGGCTGACAAACGGCCTGACCCGCCGCGAGGAAGAGCCGGCCCGGCTTCAGCCGGCACAGCCGCGCGAACCGAAACTGCGCCAGGCCGCGCCCGAGATGCGGCGCCTCGCCAGCCAGGATCCCGCGCTCTACGCGCCGCGCCGCGGCCAGCTCGACGACCAGGGCCGGTTGACGCCGCAGAGCCGTACGGTCCAGGAAGACGACCAGCTGGAGATTCCGGCCTTCCTGCGCCGCCAGGCCAACTGATCGATACGGCGCAACGCCGATCGTTAACGATATATAACAGTTGTTAACAGGCAGACGAGAAACCGTCTGCCTGTTACTTTTACAAAATATATTAAAAACAATGACTCATAAGCCTTTTCTGACGCGATCCCGTGGTTACACGGGGTAAGAAACCGTGATTTGGAGTCTCCTGGCCGGGCCATTATCTTCGCCACGGACTAAAGTCGGTTTGCCGGGATTCGGGGAGTAGCCCAGCCTGCCGATCATACCAGAGCCGCATGCTCTTGCTTATTTTGCCGCATCTATGCGAGCGCCAGACTATTAAGAACTGGCTGCAAGATACCCAAGGCCGATGGAGCGGACGCAGGCATTAGGGCGCATGGGGTTACTCTTGCACGACTATCAGACGACAGTGAAATCGCGCGCGACGCTGGCTGGCATCGGCGTCCACAGCGGCAAGACCGTCACCGTTCATTTCCTGCCGGCCGATGCTGATACGGGTATTGTCTTCCATCTTTCGAACGGCGGCGAGAGCCGCGAGTTCCGTGCCCTGGTCGCGGAAGTCGGCGCTACCGATCTTTGCACCATGCTCGGCGATCCGGCCGGCGAACATATCGGCACTGTCGAGCATCTGATGGCCACTGTGTTCGGTCTTGGCATCGACAACCTCATCATCGAGATCGACGGTTCGGAAGTCCCCATTCTCGACGGCAGCGCCATGGCCTTCGTCGAAGCCTTCGACCAGGCCGGCATCGAGACACTGGCGGTGAAGCGGCGCTATATCCGTGTCGTCAAGCCGGTGCGCGTGGAAGCCGGGGCGTCCTGGGCGGAGTTCCGCCCCTATGATGGCACGCGGTTCGAGGTCGAGATCGATTTCGAAAGCCCGGCGATCGGCCGGCAGCAATTCGCCTCAGACATCAATCCCGATATCTTCCGCCGCGATATCGCGCGTGCGCGCACCTTCGGCTTCATGAAGGATGTCGAGAGGCTTTGGGCCGCCGGCTACGCGCTCGGCTCGTCCCTGGAGAACTCGCTCGTCATCGGCCACGACAACCGCGTCATCAATGTCGGCGGATTGCGCTATCCCAATGAGTTCGCCCGCCACAAGACGCTCGATGCCATGGGTGATCTGGCGCTGGCCGGCGCGAGGTTCATCGGCTGCTTCCGTTCCTATCGCGGCGGCCATCGGATGAATGCCTCGGCCTTGCGCCGGCTGCTTTCCGACCACACGGCCTTCGAGATCGTCGAGACGAGACGCCGCGAGCGCGGCCGCGTCGCCGAGATGATCGCCGTCAGCCGGCCGGTCTACGCACCCTGGGTGATCTGATTCTTAACCGTTTTCTGGCTTTGTAGGGCGGGCGTGTTGCACGATTGCATCACGAGTCGCTGAAATTGCACAACCTCGCGCATACCGGCGGGCCGCCACAAAAATGTGCGATTGGCCGGACATAGCGTTGCCGGGCAAGGGGATAATGGTCTATGGCTTCGGCCCGGACCGAAACGACGCCGAAGGGGCGGAATCCAAACATGTTTTTTTCGCGAGTTGGTCAATCGGTAACGCCGCGTCGGGGTGTTTTGCTGGCGCTGTCGGTGGTTGCTCCCGCGCTCGTTCTGTCGGCCTGCATGTCCTCCGAGAAGGACGTCAACCTGGCGACCTATGTCGATCAGACCGAGCCGGCCGACGTCCTCTACAACCAGGGCCTGGCCAATATGAATGCCGGCCGCCTCGACGAGGCGAGCAAGAAATTCGACGCCGTCGACCGCCAGCATCCCTATTCGGAATTCGCCCGCAAATCGATGGTGATGGGCGCTTTCGCCGACTATCGCGCCGGCAATTATGACGAAGCGATCGGCACCGCGAAGCGCTATCTCACGCTTTATCCGTCGACCGACGACGCGGCTTACGCGCAGTATATCATCGGCTTGAGCTACTACCGGCAGATCAAGGACGTCACCCAGGACCAGAAGGAAGCGCGCCAGACCATCCAGACCATGCAGGATCTGGTGACGCGCTGGCCGAACTCCGAATATGTGCCCGACGCCAAGGACAAGATCCGCTTCGCCACCGATCAGCTCGCCGGCAAGGAAATGCAGGTCGGCCGCTACTATCTCGAGCGCCGCGAATACATCGCCGCCGTGAAGCGCTTCCGCACCGTGGTCGAGAACTATTCCAACACCCGCCATGTCGAGGAGGCGCTGGCGCGCCTGACCGAGTCCTACTACGCGATGGGCCTGACCTCGGAGGCGCAGACGGCCGCGGCGGTGCTCGGCACCAACTATCCGGACAGCCAGTGGTACAAGGATTCCTACAAGCTCCTGCAGAGCAATGGGCTTGAGCCGCGCGAGAATGCCGGATCGTGGATTTCCAAGGCCGGGAAACTGATCACCGGCGCCTGAAGCTTGCGATGCTGTCCAGACTGTCGATCCGCGATATCGTCCTGATCGAGAAGCTGGACATCGACTTCCTGCCTGGGCTTTCGGTGCTGACCGGCGAAACCGGCGCCGGCAAATCCATCCTGCTCGACGCCTTGTCGCTGGCGCTTGGCGCGCGCGGCGATGCCTCGCTCGTGCGCCACGGCGTGGCGCAGGGCCAGGTCATCGCCGTGTTCGACGTGCCGCGCAACCATCCGGCCCGCGCGCTGCTCGCCGAAAACGACATCGAGGACGATGGCGACATCATCCTGCGCCGCGTGCAGACGGCCGATGGCCGCACGCGCGTCTTCGTCAACGACCAGCCTTCCAGCGTCACGCTGATGCGCGATGTCGGCCGCGCGCTGGTCGAGATCCACGGCCAGCATGACGAGCGCGCGCTGGTCGATCCCGGCGCGCATCGCGAATTGCTGGACA
>RXJA01000391.1 GCA_003963455.1 Hyphomicrobiales bacterium | reverse complement strand
GAGACCTCGATCCTGTTCGCCATGCTGATCTCGGTGCTGGCGCTGGGCGAGAAGATGACGGCCTGGCGCGCCACGGCCGCGTTCGGCATCGTCGCGGGCGTTGTCGCGCTCAGGCTTGGATAGAGCGCTTCACCGCCTCACGGAAACGGCAACCGCTCTATTCTTTTGTTTGACGCAACTCCGGACGGGTAGCTGCCGCGAAGTCGCCGGACCCAACCGCTCACACCTTTCCTGGAATTGCTCCGGCCTCTCGATCAAGCACCGTCATCACCTGCCCTCGACGTTCAGGACTGAATCGGATGACGACGATGATGCAGACGGCGACAACGCCGGCAAACAACGCCAGCGCGTAGCCGTAACTGCCGCCGGGAGCCTCGGCGATGCCGGCCTGGTAGGGGCCGCCATAGGAAGCAGCCAGATTGCCGGCCTGGTAGATGAAACCCGGCAAGGTCGCTCGCACGGAACCTGGCGAGAGCTCGTTGAGATGCACCGGGATTACGCCCCAGGCGCCTTGCACGGCCACCTGCATGATGAAGGCGCCAATCGCCAGCATGATGGGGGTGGTCGTATAGGCCCAGAGCGGGATCGCCGGCAGGGCGATGACGCAGGCGAGCGTGATGGCGTTGACGCGGCCGATCTTCTCCGACAGCGCGCCGAAGGCCAGGCCGCCGACGATGGCGCCGATATTGGCGACGATGGTGATCCAGCTCACCGTGTGCGGATCGAAGCCATGCTGCTTCTTCAGGAAGGTCGGGTAGAGGTCCTGCGTGCCGTGGCTGAAGAAGTTGAAGAACATCATCAGCACGACGGCATAGAGGGCAATGCCCCAGTGCTTCCGCAGCGTTTCGAGAAGACCGGGCCGCGCCTGCGAACGGCCTTCGACGAAAGCCGGCGATTCCGGCACATGCGAGCGGATGAACAGCACGATCAGCGCCGGCACGAAGCTCAACAGGAACATGGCGCGCCAGCCGATGGTGAAGTCACCGATCTTCTGCCCGTAGAGCAGTCCGTAAGCGACAGCGGCCAGCAGGTAGCCGGCCGGATAGCCGCATTGCAGAATGCCCGAGACCATGCCGCGGGCGCCGGGCGGGATGGACTCCATGGCAAGCGAGCTGCCCAGCCCCCATTCGCCGCCCATGGCGATGCCGAACAAAGCGCGCAGCGCCAGGAATATGCCGAGACTGGGCGAGAAGGCGGCTAAAGCGCCGATCACCGAATAGCTGACGATATTCAGCATCAGCATAGGCTTGCGGCCGTATTTGTCGGCAAGCATGCCGAAGAAGAACGCCCCGATGAAGCGCGTGGCCAAGGTCAGGAACAGCGCCTTGGAGACGGCCGGCACGTCGGTCTGGAATTCAACGGCAATATCGGTGAGCAGGAAAGTCAGAAGGAAGAAATCAAACGCGTCGAGCGTCCAGCCCAGAAAGGATGCGACTACGGTTTTCTTCTGCTCGGTGGTGAGGTTCAAGGCGGTGCTCCTTTTGCATCCCTCAAAAGGAGCGATATGTCCCACGGCGGGCAAAAGAGAACGGGACAGCCGCCGGTTTTAAGCCGGCGAGCGGTCACATTTGCGTCACCTCGAGATCGATGACCATCAGCCCGTCGGTGCCGCCTTCGAGCGCGGCGACCAGACGGGCGCCGGCGCGCTGATGCGCTTCGTGGACCAGATAGGCGTCGCGGGCGGCGTCGTCGCGGAAATCGATGGTGAAGCCGTGTGTGAAGCCGCGCGCAAACGGCTCGGGACTGACATTGGCGCTGAATTGAACCTTGCCCATGCCGTCAATGACGGCGCGCAGCGCTTCAAGATCGGCGCGGATCGCCGCCCGTTCGGTTGCAGGAACGTCGTCGCGAAAGCGGACAAAGACGCAATGCCGTATCATCATTCTTGCCTCATGCCGCCTGATTGCCCTTGAACACGGCCGGCGGCAGCGGCTCGCGGCCGAGGATGAGGTCGGCGCCCTTTTCACCGACCATGATGGTCGGCGCATTGGTGTTGGAGGAGGGGACGCGCGGCATCACCGAGGCGTCGCAGACGCGCAAGGCGTCGATACCGCGCAGCCTCAAATCGGGAGTCACCACGGCCATCGCATCATGGCCCATACGGCAGGTGCCGACAGGGTGATGGTCGGTCTTGGACGTGCGGCAGGCATAGTCGAAGAGATCGGCGTCGCTCTGCAGGTTGAGCCCGGGCAGCACCTCGCGCAGCACGAAGGGCTGAAGCGCCCTCTGCCGCATGATCTCGCGCGCCAGCCTCAGCCCCTTGATCGACATGTCGCGATCATAGGGGTCGGACCAGTAATTCGGATCGATCAGCGGATGGTCGGCCGGGTCGGCGCTCTTCAGCCGCACCGTGCCGCGCGAGCGCGGGCGCAGGAAGGCGGAGTTGAGCGTCACGCCCGGGTTCTTCAGCTTCTCGACGCCGGCCTCGATGCCGGAGCCAAGACCCAGATGGAACTGGATGTCAGGCGAGGCGGCGGTCGGGTCGGCGTACCAGAAACCGCCGGTCTCGAAGAGGCTGGAGGCGACCGGTCCGTTCTTGAAAAGGACATACTGCAGGCCGGCCCACAGCGTGCGGTGCAGCTTGGCGTAGTTGTCGTAGGTGTAGTCGCCGGTGCATTCGGCAATAACGAAGAGGTCGAGATGGTCCTGCATGTTGGAGCCGACGCCGGGCAGGTCATGGACCGGTGTCACGCCTACCGACCTCAGATGATCGGCCGGGCCGATGCCCGATTGCATAAGGAGCTTCGGTGAGCCGATGGCGCCGGAGGAGACGATCACCTCGCGCTCGGCGCGCAGGAGAGACTTTTCGCCGCCCGGCCTGTCGACCACCTCGACGCCGATGGCACGGCCCTTCTCGACGACGACGCGGGTGACCAGCACGTCGGTCCTGACCGTCAGGTTCCTGCGGGCGCGGATCGGCTTCAGATAGGCGACCGAGGCCGATGAGCGCCGCGCATTCTTCTGGGTCAGCTGATAGTAGCCGACGCCTTCCTGGCTCGCGCCATTGAAGTCCGGGTTGAAGGGTATGCCCATCTCCTGGCCGGCGCGGAAATAGGCCTCGCAGATCGGCAGCGGCGAGATCGGGTTGGAGACGCCGAGCGGGCCCTGGTCGCCGTGGAAATCGTTGGCGAAGCGCTGGTTGTTCTCGGCGCGCTTGAAATAGGGCAGCACGTCGCGATAGCCCCAGCCGGTGAGCCCCTCTTCCTTCTCCCAGGCGTCGTAGTCGCGGGCGTTGCCACGCGTGTATATCTGCGCGTTGATCGATGAGCCGCCGCCGACCACCTTGGCCTGCGTGTACCAGAAGACGCGGTCCTTCATGTTCTTCTGCGGCACGGTCGACCAGCCCCAGGAGGCGATGCCCTTGGTCATCTTGGCGAAGCCCGCCGGCATGTGGATATAGGGATGCCAGTCCTTGCCGCCGGCCTCCAGCAGCAGGACGGAATTTGACGGATCTTCGCTCAGCCGGTTGGCGAGAACACAGCCGGCAGGACCGGCGCCAACGATGATGTAGTCAGCCATGGTTCCTCACAAGCGTGGCACGGACAGCGCGCCGTCGACATCGACGACCGATCCGGTCGAAAAGCCGAATTTTCCGGAGGCAAGCGCGGCCACCACGGCGCCGACGTCGGCGGCCTCGCCCCAGCGTTTGGCCGGCACCAGGCCGCCTTCGATCAGCGCGTCATATTTGGCGGAGACACCCGCTGTCATGTCGGTTCGGATGATGCCCGGCCGGACCTCGAACACGCCGATCCCTTCTGAGGCGAGCCGCAGCGCCAGGTTCTTCACCCACATCGAAAGACCCGCCTTGGAAATGCAGTAGTCGGCGCGTTCCGGCGAGGCCATCGCTGCGCTGACCGAGGATATGGTGATGATCGAGTGCGGATGGCCGCCGGGCGTGGCCAGCATCGCCTTGGCGACGGCCTGGCTGAGGAACACCGTGCCTCGCAGGTTGATGCTGAGCGCACGGTCGAAATTCTCCGGTTTCAGCTCCAACAGGTCGCCGCGCACGACGGCGCCGACCCCGGCATTGTTGACCAGGCAATCGATGCGGCCGAAGGCGTCCAAGGCCGCTTCGACCAGTTTCGAATGGCCGGCGAGATCAGCGATATCGCAGCATGCGTATGCGAATTTCGCGCCCCGCGCCGCGATCGTGTCGGCTAACCCGTCGGCTGGTTTCTCGGCTAGATCAGCAACGAGGATGTCGAATCCGGCGTCGGCAAGAGCCTCGGCGCAGGCCAGCCCGATGCCGCGCGCGCCGCCGGTGATAATGGCAGCCGGGCGGGTCATGCGGCAAGCTCCGTCTTGCGGATGTGGTCGGCGACACGCAATGCCTGGGCCGCGATCGACAGCGCCGGATTGACCGCGGCCGATGTCGGCAGGAAGCCGCCGTCGACGACGTAGAGGTTCCGGTGATCATAGGCGCGGCAGAGCGGATCGAGCGGCGAGGTGGCCGGGTCGTTGCCCATCTTCACCGTGCCGCACTGATGCGAGGGCGTGCGCTTGTCGAAGGGACGCGACAACACGATTGGATAACCGCAGGTGCGCAGGTTCTCGCGCATCACCTTGGTCAGGCCTTCCAGCGACTGCATGTTGGAGCGCCGCCACTGCATGACGATCTCCTTGCCGTCGACCATGATGCGGCTTTCGGGATCGGGCAGATCCTCGCACATCAGGTACCAGTCGACGGCATGGCCGGCCATGTAGTCGAGCGCGAATTTCGGCATCGACTTCACATTAGCCTTCAGCATGTTGCCGTCGATCTTGCCGAGCAGTTGCACATTGCCGAGCGGCTTGCCGCCCTTGCCGTCCGACAGGTAGTAGTCGTTCAGCATCAGCGTCTTCTGGTAGACGCTGTCATTGCGGCGACGCGGGTCGATCGCCAGCATGGCGCTCGAATTGTGGTTCATGAAATTGCGGCCGACCTGGTCGGAGCTGTTGGCGAGGCCTTTGCCACCTTTCTTGCTGGTATTGGGGGAGGGTGAACGCAGCAGGATGGCGGCCGAGTTGATCGCGCCGGCCGACAGGATCACCAGCTTCGGCGACAGCGTCTTTTGCACGCCGTTTTGGGTGTAGTGGATGGCGGCGATCGTCTTGCCGTCCGGCGAGGTCTCCAGCCAGTCGACATGGGCGCCTGTTTCGAGGCGGATGTCAGGGTCCTTCAGCGCTTCCGTCAGCGGGCCGGTCTGGGCGTCGATCTTGCCCAGGCCGGTGTTGGGAAAAGCGTCCCAGCCCGTCCTGCCTTCCTTCAGCCAGGTCTCGATGTCGACGCCGAGCGGCAGCGAAGCCGGGTGCAGGCCGAGGCTCTTCAGCTCGGCGCGGGCACGCGCGATCGGCGGTTCGTCCGGGACTGGCTTGAAGGCGTAGGGGATCGAATGGAACGGCTCGGTCGGGTCCTCGCCGAGCGTGCCGCGCACGCGAAACAACTGCTCGGCCTTCGAGTACCACGGCTCGAATTCGTCATAGGAAAACGGCCAGGCCGGCGAGACGCCGCCGAAATGCTCGAGTTCGGAGAAATCCTCCTTGCGATAGCGAATGAGCACCGCGCCGAAGAATTTCGAATTGCCGCCGACATAGTAGTAATTGCCGGGGTTGAAGGCCGCTCCGCCGGCCTCGCGCCACATCTCTTTCGGCCGGTAGTGCTCGTCGAGGAAGATGGATCGCGTCGAGCGCGCATGCGGCGTTGCCGGCAGCGGCTCGCCGCGCTCCAGGATCAGGATCGAGGCGCCGGCGCCGGCCAAGCCGGAGGCGATCGTGGCGCCGCCGATGCCGGAGCCGATGATGACGATATCCGGGTTTGCCATAGTCTAAGGGTCTTTGTTTTGATGCATGTCGTTGCCCCAAAACCGGAGCCACTTTTGGGCGACATGCATCAGAGGATGCGCTTCTCGGTAGCCGGGTCGAAGAACACCGCCTTGCTTAGGTTGAAGGCCAGCGGCGTGTTGGTGCCGGGCTGGATCCTGGCGTCGGCCCTCAGCCGTGCCACCACACCCTTGCCGCCCAGATTGGTGACGGCAAAGGTGTCAGAGCCCGCCGGCTCGACCACTTCGATGTGGCAGTCGGCCGTGGCGATGTTGGAGGCATTGCGCTCCGCACCTTCCGGATCGGTCAGCGCTTCCGGACGAACGCCGAATATCACCTGCTTGTCCTTGAAGGCCGCAAGGCCGGCCGGCGCGCCTGGCAGGGCCAACGTTATCGGCTGGCGCGACTCGCGGTCGAGCACGACGGAGAGCCCGCTGCCGTTGCCGCCGATCCTGGCCGGGATCAGGTTCATCGCCGGAGAGCCCATGAAGTCCGCGACGAAGACGTTGGTCGGGTTGTTGTAGATCTCGGCCGGCGTGCCGAACTGCTGCACCTCGCCGTCGCGCATGACGGCGATCTTGGTCGCCAGCGTCATCGCCTCGATCTGGTCGTGCGTGACATAGACGATCGTCGTGCCGGTGGTCGCGTGCAGGCGCTTGATCTCGATGCGCATGTCGACGCGCAGCTTGGCGTCGAGGTTGGAAAGCGGCTCGTCGAACAGGAAGAGCTTCGGGTCGCGCACCAGCGCCCGGCCCATGGCGACGCGCTGGCGCTGGCCGCCGGAGAGCTGGCTGGGCTTGCGGTTGAGCAGGTGGCCGATCTGCAGGATCTTCGACACCTTGTCGATCGCGGCCTGGCGCTCGGCGGCGGGCACGCCGCGCATCTCCATGCCGAAGGCGATATTGCCGGCGACCGTCATGTTCGGATAGAGCGCGTAACTCTGAAATACCATGGCGATGTCGCGCTTCGAAGGGTGCAGATCGTTGATGGCGCGGCCGTCGACGCGGATCTGGCCCTCGGTGATCTGCTCCAGCCCGGCGATCGTGTTGAGCAGGGTGGACTTGCCGCAGCCGGACGGGCCGACCAGCACCAGGAAGCCGCCCTTTTCGAGCTCCACATTGATGCCCTTCAGGATTTCGACATTCCCGAAGCGCTTCTTCAGCCCATCAATTTCCAGAAAAGCCATGGTCGTTCCTTCAGAAAATAGGGTCAGCCCTTGACCGCGC
>RXJA01000470.1 GCA_003963455.1 Hyphomicrobiales bacterium | reverse complement strand
TCGCCGAGGCCAGTCCCAACGCCAGTTTCAAGGTCGATTTCATGCCTTACCTCCCATTTGCGAAACGCGTCCGGATGACGGTTTCAAGAGCCCCTCAACCCTCGCTCCTCCGAGGGCCTGAACATCACGCGCCAAGCGCAGACGATGTTTAGTAATTTGTTTAGTGATGCAATTTTTACTAAACAAGGCAAGCGAATTCGTCGCTGCGCCGCAGCATGGCGAAACCGGTCATTGAAATCGTTGGGAAATGATCGACGGACGGCTAAGTCCCGCCACGGTCAGCCGGTCTGGCTGACCGTCCTGGTGCTCACGGTCACCGGCCGGATCGGCGGCGCCGGCGGCAGCAATTCGCGTATGTCGGCGAAGGGGAAGACGGGCTCGAAGCGAAAGGCTTCGGCCATTGCTCCGGACGCGCCGTTGCATTGGCCGGCGCGGAAGGCGTTCTGCGTGCGCGCGGCATCGACGAAGCGCTCGGGATCCTGCGTGCGATGCGCGCGGATCGCCTTCGCCTTCAGCTCGAAACGGCCTGAGATGTCGACATAGTGCGTCGGCGAAAAGCCGGTGCCGCCCAGCGTGTCGGCATGCAGCACCGGGACGGTGAAGGAGGCCGCGATGCGCACGCCGTCCGAGAGCGCGCGGTGATCGCCGTGATAGTCGTTCGGCGCGTGGGTGATCGCCAGATCGGGCCCGACCTCGCCGATCAGCGCTTTCAACGCCGCGACAAGCGTGGCGTCGGCGACCAGCATGCCGTCGGGAAAGTCGAGGAAGCGCGGCTCGACGCCGAGCAGGCCGGCCGCCTCTGCCGCTTCCTCGCGCCGTATCCTGGCTAGCGCCGCCGGGTCGCCCTTGCCGCCCTTGGCGCCATCCGTGGCTATCGCGAAAGTCAGTTTTGCGCCTTGCGCGGCGTAGGCGGCCAGCGTACCGAACATGAATATCTCGATGTCGTCGGGATGTGCCCCCAGCGCCAGTATCTTCACATCTTCTCTCCCGGAAATCGTATGCCGAACGGAATCCTGCTCGCCCTCATCGCCTATGCAAGCTATTCGTTCAGCGATGCCGTCATCAAGAGCCTGGGCGGGCAGTTCACCGTCTTCGAGATCGGCTTTTTCGTGACTTTGTTTGCCGGCTGTTTCCTGTTTTTCACGAAGCCGGGCGGCGAGCGCTGGCGCGATCTCTGGCGCACAAAAAGGCCCTGGGCGGTGCAGGCGCGCGCCTTGGCGGGCATCGTCTCGGGCGTGCTCAGCGTATACTCCTTCACCACCATTCCGCTTGCAGAGGTCTACGCGCTGATCTTCCTGGCGCCGTTGCTGGTCACCGTCCTGTCGACGGTCATCCTGAAGGAGAAGGTGGGTCCCTGGCGATGGCTGGCCGTGTTCACCGGCTTTGCCGGTGTCATGCTCGTGGTGCGGCCGGGGTTTCGCGAGTTGCATCTCGGCCATCTTGCGGCGCTCGCGAACGCCTTTGTCGCCGCAACCATCATCGTCCTGGGGCGCTCTCTCGCCCAGCAGGAGAAGCGCACGACCATGTTGGGCACGCTGATCGGCTACGGTCTGCTGTTCAACGGCGTCGGCGCCGCCGCGACGTCGTTCTCGCTCCCCAATCTCGGGCAACTGGGCTGGTTGGTGCTTGGCGGCCTGTTCACCGCTGGCGGCCAGCTGCTGCATCTCCTGGCGGTCAAATACGCGCCCGCCAACCGCATCGCGCCGACGCATTATTCGCAGATGATCTGGGCGGTCGTGCTCGGCGCTTTGTTCTTCACGGAATATCCGGATGCCTTGTCCTTGGTTGGCCTTGCCGTCATCGGCGCGTCCGGCCTGCTGACCATGGTGCGCGAGGAGGTGAGGCTCGGCACCGTGCGCTGGAACCCGTTTTCGCGCGCCAGGCTTTGACCGCGCGCCGGTCGCAAGTTGCGCGGCGACCGCGACCGCTGATATGCGGGCCAGATGACGACGAAACCCTTGCCGGAGCTTCCGGTCTCCGCCGTGCTGCCGGCACTCGGCGAAGCGCTCTCGCGGCGCAACGGCGCCGTGCTGGTGGCGCCGCCCGGCGCCGGCAAGACCACGCTGGTGCCGCTGGCGCTGCTCGACGCGCCGTGGCTCGGGCAGGGCAGGATCGTTCTGCTCGAACCCCGCCGGCTCGCCGCCCGCGCCGCCGCCCGCCGCATGGCCGAATTGCTCGGCGAGGAGCCGGGCGGCACGGTCGGCTACGCCATGCGCATGGAGAACCGCGCGTCGGCCAGGACAAGGATCCTGGTCGTCACCGAGGGCGTGCTCTCGCGCATGATCCTCGACGATCCGGAGCTGCCCGGTGTCTCGGCGGTGATCTTCGATGAATTCCATGAGCGTTCGCTGGATGGAGATTTCGGCCTGGCGCTGGCGCTCGACGTTCAGGGCGCCCTGCGGCCGGACCTGCGCCTGCTGGTCATGTCGGCGACGCTCGACGGCGCCCGCGTGTCAAGGCTTGTGGCGCAGGCACCGGTGATCGAAAGCGAGGGCCGGGCCTATCCGGTCGAGATCCGCTACGAAGAGCGGCCGGCCGGCACGGCGATCGAGGACGCCATGGCCAGGGCCGTGCGCGCCGCCCTGGCTGGCGAGCAGGGCAGCGTGCTCGCCTTCCTGCCCGGGCAGCGCGAGATCGAGCGCACCGCCGAGCGGCTCGCGGGCAATGTCGCCGCCGACACCGACATCGTTCCGCTCTACGGCCAGCTCGACAACCGTGCGCAGGACCAGGCGATCAGGCCGGCGCCGGCCGGCCGCCGCAAGGTGGTGCTGGCGACCTCGATCGCCGAGACCTCGATCACCATAGACGGCGTGCGCGTCGTCATCGATTCCGGCCTGTCGCGGCTGCCGCGCTACGAGCCGGCGAGCGGCCTGACAAGGCTCGAGACGGTGCGCGTCAGCAGGGCCTCGGCCGACCAGCGCGCCGGCCGCGCCGGCCGCACTCAAGCCGGCGTCGCGGTGCGCCTGTGGCGGGCCGAGCAGACCGCGTCGCTTCCAGCCTTCACGCCGCCGGAAATACTCGAAGCGGACCTGTCAGGCCTGCTGCTCGACTGCGCCGCTTTCGGTGTCGCCGATCCGTCCAGCCTGTCGTTCCTCGATCCGCCGCCGGCGCCGGCGCTCAACGAGGCGAGGGCCCTGCTCAAGGCACTGCACGCCATCGACGACGCCGGCCGGCTGACCGAGGCAGGCGCCGCCATGCGCAAGCTGGCGCTGCCGGTACGGCTGGCGCATATGGTGGCCGAAGCCGCGAAGACGGGCCATGCGCTCGAAGCGGCCACGCTTGCCGTGCTGCTTACCGAGCGCGGGCTGGGCGGCGACAGCGCCGATCTGGAGCGGCGTTTGATCCGGTTTCGCGGCGAGAAATCCCCTCGCGCCAACGCCGCCAGGCAGCTCGCCGAGCGTTTGGCCAGACAGGCCGGCGGCGGGAAGGGCGGCGAGGCGGCCTCCGCCGGCTCGCTCCTCATTCATGCCTGGCCGGATCGCGTGGCAAGGGCGCGCGGCGAGCGCGGCCGCTTCGTGCTTGCCAACGGCTCGGGCGCGATGGTCGATGCCGCCGATCCGCTCGCCAATGAAACCTGGCTTGTCGTCGCCGACCTGCAGGGCAAGGCGCAGAACGCCCGCATCACCGCCGCCGCTCCGGTCGGCGAAGCCGATATCCGCGCCGCTCTTGCCGACCGCATCGAGACCAGGCGCGAGACGACCTTCGACCGTGAGCGCCGCGCCGTGCGCGTACGCGAGATCGCGCGGCTCGGCGCCATCACCCTGTCCGAGCGCATGCTTCCGGCTCCGTCGGGCGCCGATGCCGACCGCGCCATGATAGATGCCTTGCGCGAGCATGGTCTGTCGCTGCTCGATTGGGGCAAGGAAGCGCAAACGCTGCGCCAGCGGCTCGGCTGGCTCAATCGGGGCCTCGGCGCGCCCTGGCCGGATGTCTCTGACGCGGCTCTTCTGGACCGCCTCGACGACTGGCTCCTGCCGTTCCTCGCCGGCGATTCCTCCTTCGCGGCCATCAAGCCGGCGACTTTGGCCTCGGCGCTCATGGCGCTGGTCCCGCATGAGCTGCAGCGCAAGGTCGACGCGCTGGCGCCGACGCATTTCGACGCGCCGTCCGGCAGTCATGTGCCGATCCGCTATGACGGCGAATGGCCGGTACTGGCGATCCGCGTGCAGGAACTGTTCGGCCTCGACCGTCATCCGGCGATCGCCAACGGCACCGTGCCGCTGACGCTGGAGCTCCTCTCGCCGGCGCACCGGCCGATCCAGACGACGCGCGATCTTCCCGGCTTCTGGCGCGGCTCCTGGGCGGATGTGCGCGCCGACATGCGCGGTCGCTATCCCAAGCATGTCTGGCCGGAAAACCCGCTGCTGGCCGCCGCCACCAGCCGCGCCAAGCCGCGCGGGACCTAATGCATGTCGCCCAAAAGTGCGCAGCGGTTTTGGGCGAACGACATGCATCAGGCGAAGGTGCATGTCGCCAAAGGTGCGCGGCGGTTTTGGAAGAACGGCATGCATCGGGCAAAGACGATGCTCTATCGCTTCTCCGCCGCCGGCTGTAATCCTTGGCGATGATCAACATCCTGCGCGCGCCCGATTCCCAGCCAAGCCAGCGGTTGCGGCTCAACACGCTGGTGCGCCTGCGCTGGCTGGCCATCGTCGGCCAGAGCCTGACCGTGCTTGTCGTCGCCTACGGGCTGAAATTCCCGCTTCCGGTCTCGATGTGCTTCGCGCTCATCGCCTTGTCGGCCTGGATGAACCTGTGGCTCACCTTCCGCTATCCGGCCGCGCATCGGCTCGCTCCGCTCCCGGCCTTCGCCATCCTGACCTTCGACGGCCTGCAGCTTAGCGGATTGCTCTACATGACCGGCGGCCTGACCAATCCGTTCTCGGTGCTGCTTTCCGTGCCTGTCGTCATTTCGGCGGCGTCCCTGCCGCTGCGCATGACGGCCGTTCTCGGCGCCCTGGTCATGCTGTCGGCATCGCTGCTGGTGTTTTTCCACCTGCCGCTGCCATGGTACGAGGGTTCGCCCTTGCCGATGCCGTTCATCTATGTCGCCGGCATGTGGATGGCGGTGTTCGCCTCGATCGCCTTCACCGCCATCTATGCCTTCCGCGTTGCGGCGGAGGCGCGCCTGCTTGCCAACGCGCTTGCCGCCACCGAGCTGGTGCTGCAGCGCGAGCAGCATCTGTCGGCCCTGGACGGGCTGGCCGCCGCCGCCGCGCATGAGCTCGGCACGCCTCTAGCCACCATAACCGTCGTTGCCAAGGAAATGGAAAAGGCGCTCGGCAAGGACCCGAAATACGGCGAGGACGTGAAGCTCCTGCGCTCGCAGAGCGAGCGTTGCCGCGAGATCCTGAAACGGCTGACCAGCCTTTCCTCGGAAGGCGAGGCGCATCTGTCGCGCATGCCGCTCACCTCGCTGGTCGAGGAGGTGACGGCGCCGCATCGCGATTTCGGCATCTCGATCCGGCTGCGGCCCGGCGAGCGCATCGGCCCCGAGCCGGTCGGCCAGCGCAGCCCCGGCGTCATCTACGGGCTCGGCAACCTGGTCGAGAATGCCGTCGATTTCGCCCGCAAGTCGGTCACCGTCAGCTGGAGCTGGGACAATGAGGAGGTCGTCTTCTCGATCACCGATGACGGGCCCGGCTTTCCGGCCGAGATCATCGACCGCATCGGCGAACCCTATATGTCGACGCGCCAGGGCACGGAGGCCGGCGGCGGCCTGGGGCTTGGGCTGTTCATAGCCAAGACCTTGCTGGAACGGTCGGGCGCCACCATCGATTTCCGCAATTCGAGCGGGATCGGCGAAGGCGCGGTGGTGCAGGTCGTCTGGCCGCGCGGGGTCTTCCTCAACCAGGACCAGGCTTCGGCCACCATTTTCGACAATGCCTGACCTTCCACCTGCAGCATGGTGGCTCTGTTGCCGGCTGTAAAAATTGGACATTGCCGCTGCAGGATTGTATCTGCGTAAAAGTGAGGCATGTCGCCTAAAACCGTGCAGCGGTGTTAGGGAAAGCGGCATGCCCGGAAACAAGGATTTGAAGGGCCTTCGCCGGAACTGGTCTCGGCCAGGCGCGCTCCAGGTCAGTAGGATGCCGATAAGATGAGCGGAGACGAGACGACTGGCGCAATGGTCGAGGGCGAGGACACCTCGCTGCTCATCGTCGAGGACGACAAGCCCTTCCTCACCCGGCTTGCCCGGGCCATGGAAACACGGGGCTTCGTGGTCGAGACGGCCGAGAGCGTGGAAGAGGCGATCGCCAAGGCGCGCGCCCATCCGCCGGCCTATGCGGTGGTCGACATGCGGCTGGGCGATGGCAACGGCCTCGATGTCGTGGCGGTCATCCGCGAAAAGCGCGACGACGCCCGGGCCATCATTCTGACCGGCTACGGCAACATCGCCACCGCGGTGACGGCGGTGAAGCTCGGCGCCGTCGACTACCTCTCGAAGCCCGCCGATGCCGACGACGTCTTCGCCGCGCTCACCCGCACCTCCGGTGAGCGCGCCGCGCCGCCGGAAAACCCGATGTCGGCCGACCGCGTGCGCTGGGAGCACATCCAGCGCGTCTACGAAATGTGCGACCGCAACGTTTCCGAGACGGCGCGCCGGCTGAACATGCACCGCCGCACGCTGCAGCGGATTCTCGCAAAGCGGGCGCCGCGTTAGTCAGGCGTCGTCATCCCCGGGTCTTCGCCGCGTCGCTTCGCTCCTTGCTTCGCCCGTGATTGACGAAGGGGCGGGCGTTTCAGCCAAATGTCGAAGCATGCGCTGCCAATAATTCGTAAGCCTTGCATCGTCACCGACGCTGCGCATCATTGGGCGACAGGTTCGCGGCCACCAGGCTGAATCAGGGAGAGCATATGCAAGACCAACGGCCGAAATCGATCCTGCGCGAATTCCTCGATGGCGAGGCCGCCGGCGGCATCATCCTGATGGTGGCCGCAGCCCTTGCGCTGATCGTCGCCAACTCGCCCTTGGCCGCGACCTATTTCGCCGTCCTGCACGCCTATCTCGGGCCGCTCAGCGTCTCGCACTGGATCAATGACGGGCTGATGGCGGTGTTCTTCCTGCTGGTCGGG
>RXJA01000097.1 GCA_003963455.1 Hyphomicrobiales bacterium | reverse complement strand
CATGATGCGCCAGGGAAGGCCGTTGAACGTCTCCCTGGAGATCGACTTGTTATGCATCCAGGTTTCGTAGGTCGGAGGCGTGTGCGAGCCCTGGAGAACATCGTCCAGGGCGCCCAGCCCTTCGAGCACGCGCAGTCCGTTGTGCCAGAGATAGATGCCCGCGCCGAATGCCCGGAGCTCGGAACTTTTTTCGTGCAACCTGACATCCCAGCCGCTCTGCTTGAGAGCGATGGCGGCTGTCAGGCCGGCAAAGCCACCGCCAGCGACCTCGGCGCGACGCGTCTTGCCCGGAGTTTTGTTTACGTTGGCCATTTTCTATCCTGATGCTGCGTACAAGAAGACGGCGCGCTTGGCCGTCAGGCGTCTATGAAGTTGGTGATGGCTTTCAGCGTGATCCCGGGAGAGACCTCGTTGACGTAGTGGTCGGCGCCGGGGACGACAATGACGGGCAGATCGGGCCGCAACCTGCTGGTCTTTGCCAGCGCCTCCGCCGAAACCAGCTTGCTCTCTTCGCCACGGACGATGAGGACGGGCTTCTCCACGTCGCGGTAAGCCTGCGTCAGGTCCGCGCGAAGGCCCTTGGCGGTCTGAGCCATTGCCGCGGGCGATGCCAGGGGACGCAGACCGCCCTCGACCTGCCGATAGCCGCTTTCGGCTCTGATCATGATGGCGTCGGCGGGGATATTCGGGTAGCGGCCCTTCAGATATGCCTGGACGGCCTCAGCATCCTTGAAAAGCCGGTCTCCGGCGTTCACCCGGCTTTCCAGGGCATCGAGCACTTCGGTCTCGATGTAGGGAGTGAAGTCGATTGCGATCACGGACCGCACCAGCTCCGGATTTCTCGCCGCCGCGGTGACGGAGTTCCTCGCGCCGAGCGAATGTCCGACGAGGATGGCGGGGCCACGGCCGAGCGTGCGTATCAGGCTGGCGATGTCGTCGGCGTAATCATTCGCCTCGTAGCCGTTTTCGGGCTTGTCACTGAGGCCATGCCCTCTCTGGTCGACGGCTATAGTCGTGAAGCGATCCGAGAGCCGGGCCATCAACGGCGCGAAGACCGCGGAGTTGGAGGTTATGCCGTGGAAAAACAGCATCAGCGGACCGGTACCGCTCTCGCGCACATTCAAGACGATGCGACCCGTTTCCATACGCCGCGAACCAACCTGGCTGTAGAGAGTATCTGCCACGACGTTTATGGTCCCCAACGCTGCTGCCTTCTCGCATAAGAGGATCATACAACCACGAGGGCGTCAACCTGGATTGTCTGACATTCTTGCAATCTTAAGAATTGACAATCTGGCTGTTCCCGCTGTCCAATGCGCGCGGCCTCGCATATGATGCGCCGGATTCGGACCCTGAGCCCATGAGACGTTACCGATGCCGCCCGAACTGAATTTGCGGATTTCGCCACGAACAGTGCAGCAGGAGACTGTCGGCAAGCTTCGGCTCGCCATCCTGTCGGGCCTGTTCGAGCCGGGAAGCCGGCTTATCGAAAGCCAGCTATGCGCACAGCTCGGCGTCAGTCGCCCCTCGCTAAGGGAGGCATTGCGCAGCCTCGAGGCTGAACGCCTGATCGAGATCGTGCCCAATCGCGGACCGTCGATACCGGCGCTTTCGTGGAACGAGGCAACCGCCATCTACGAGGTTCGAGAGCTGTTGGAGGTGGAGGCCGCCGGACGATGCGCCTCGAGAATCCCAACGGAGCAGTTGCTCGAGCTTGAGAGATCGCTTTTCGCGTTCGAGGAAGCCGCCTCAAGCAATGACAGCGTAGCCCAGGTCATGACCGCGGCCGATTTCTATTCGATCATCCTAGCGAATTGCGGCAACCCCATACTTGAGGAAGTCCATCGCGGGCTGGTGGCCAGGATCAGCTTTTTTCGAGGACGGTCGATGTCCTTGGAGGGCAGAGCGCAAAGCAGCCTGGTGGAGATGCGGGAGATATACGAATCCATTGCCGCCGGCGACGAGAAAGCCGCTCGCAAGGCCTCGAAACGGCACCTTATGAAGGCAAAGGCGGCGGCAAAGATGTCCATGAACAGCGAGAGCTGAGGTCTCCTGCGACGGAGGCGTCCGGCTGAAGTCTCGAAATCCCCTCCGGTGCTTCGGATCGCACCAGCGCTCGATCGGGATCAGCGAACCCGCGCGTCAACACGGAACGACGGAGTGGAGATGACCAAGGAGATTGGTGGGCGTGGCCTCAGTGCCGATGTCGTCATCCTCGGCGGCGGGTCGGCCGGCACGTTGCTTGCGGCGCGACTGAGCGAGGAGCCGGACCGCCGTGTCCTGCTCATCGAAGCCGGCGAGGAGGCAGCCGACCCCGACATCTGGAATCCGGCCGCCTGGCCGATGCTTCAGGGTCGCAGCTACGACTGGGACTACCGCACGGAGCCGCAAGCCGGCACCGCGGGCCGGGTGCATCACTGGGCGCGCGGACGGTTGATCGGCGGCTCGAGTTGCCTGCATGCGATGGGCTACATGCGCGGCCATCCCTCGGACTTCCAGGCGTGGGTCGAGGCGACCGGCGATCGCCGATGGGGCTGGGATGAACTGCTGCCGGTTTTCCAGGCGATCGAAGATCACCCGCTTGGCGGCGACGGCATTCACGGCAAGGGTGGGCCGCTGCCGATCTATCTGCCGACGGACGAAGTAAGCCCCCTTGCCCGTGCCTTCATCGAGGCAGGCGCGTCGTTGGGTCTGCCTCGCCTCGACGGCCACAACGGCGGAGAGATGATCGGCGTCACCCCGAACTCTCTGAACATTCGCAACGGGCGGCGGGTCACGACGGCGGACGCCTGGCTCACAAAGGCTGTCCGAGACCGCAGGAACCTGTCCATACTCACGGGATCGCGTGTGCGGCGGCTCAAGCTCGACGGCAATCAGGTCGGCAGCCTCGAGGTCGTGGGGCGGCAGGGCTCGGTCGAAGTCTTTGCCGGTCAAATCGTCCTTTGCGCCGGAGCGCTGGAAAGTCCGGCCTTGCTGATGCGCTCGGGCATCGGTCCCTCCGATATCCTCGATGGCGCCGGCGTCGGCTGTTTGATCGATATGCCGGAAATCGGTCGAAACCTTCAGGACCATCTGCTTGGCGCGGGCAATCTCTATGCGGCCCGCAGGCCGGTTCCGCCATCGCGCCTCCAGCATTCGGAATCAATGGCCTATATGCGAGCCGGCAACTTCACCGCTGCCGGGCAGCCCGAAATTGTCGTTGGTTGCGGCGTGGCGCCGATCGTATCCGAGCGCTTTCAGGCGCCCGCCGCCGGCACGGCCTACTCGCTGCTGTTCGGCATCACGCACCCGACGAGCCGCGGAAGCCTGCGCATAAGCGGGCCAGAGCTCGACGACCGGTTGATCATCGACCCGGCATACCTGCAAACCGGTCGGGACCGCGAACTGTTTCGCCAGGCCCTCGAGGCGGCACGGACAATCGGGCATAGAGACGAACTCGCCGGCTGGCGGGAGCGCGAGCTCCTGCCGGGCGCCCTGAACGGCGCGGCCGAGATTGACGACTTCATCGCACGGTCGGTCATCACACACCATCATCCTTGCGGTACGTGCAGAATGGGCAAGGACCCGGACGCCGTCGTCGACGCGGACCTGCGGCTCAAGGCGCTCGACAATCTTTTTGTCGTGGACGCGTCGATCATGCCCAACCTCACCGCCGGACCGATTCACGCCGCGGTCCTCGCGATCGCCGAGACTTTCGCGCGGCGGCACCGGGAAATCCTGCAATCTTGACCTGACAAAGCGGTTCAAGATTAGGGAAGCGTTTTCACGCTCTCTCGCTACCGGCTCCCTCCCGCGCTCTCGATCATCCCTTGCGTTCCTGCAGGATGTTGCCGCCATCCACGACGAGAACGGCGCCGTTGACATAGCTGGCTCCGTCGGATGCCAGAAACAACACGGCGGCAGCGACTTCCCCAGGGCTGCCCGCGCGCCCGAGCGGCGTATTCCGGGCCGCGGCAAGTTCCTCCGGCGTCGAGGCGCCCGTCGCGATCCAGCCCGGCGCCACGGCATTGACCGTGACGCCGCTGCGACCGACCTCCAGGGCAAGCGCGTGCGTCAGCCCGATCATGCCGGCCTTGGCCGCGGAATAGGCGGCCTCGCCTTCATTGGAGACGTAAGGCCCCGTCACCGAGGCCATGTTGACGACCCGCCCGTGGCCGCGCCGCACCATGCCGGACAGAAATCCGCGCGTGCTCAAGAAGGCGGTTTTCAGGCTGACATCGATGCCGCGGTCCCAGTCGCTTTCGCTGAGGTCAAGAAATCGCCGTTGCAATGCCGGCTGGCCGACGGTGCCCATCCCGGCATTGTTGACGAGGATGTCGATTTCGCCGGCCTCGGAGCGCAAACGCTCGACATCGCCCGAAAGCGTCAGGTCGGCCACGAGGGCGCGGACATCCAGCCCGTCCGCCCGCAGTTCCTGCGCCCGTTGCTCCACCCGCGCGGACGAGGCGGTGATGACGACCGAAAGACCATACTCGCCCAGCGCACGCGCGGTCGCGATCCCGATGCCGTCGGCGGCCCCCGCGCCGGTCACCAGCGCCTTGCGAGATTTGCCAAACACGATCATTTCCTCCCCACGACGCAAGCGCCGGCATGCCGGCGCGGGCAAACATACCCGCGATGAACCCGATCCCGCGCTTTGCTCAGTAGCCGGCGCTGACGCCGAAATCGATCGAAAGCGCGGCCCCGGTGATCGGCGCGGCGCCCGGCTGGCAGAGATAGTGGATGAAGGACGCGATCTCTTCCACCTGTATGAACCTTGCTTTGTCCCCTTGCGGATAATGCCCCAGAAGCCGGTGCTTGTAGCCGTCGGGGTCGTCTCCGCCATAAGTCCTGGCCTGATATTCGATCATCGGCGTTGCCGTGTCGCCCGGGCAAACCGCGTTGACCCTGATGCCTTGCGGTGCGAGTTCCAGGGCGAGAGCCTTGGTCAGCAGCACCAGCCCGCCCTTCGAGGCGCAATAGACGGCCGCCCCATTGTTGCCGACGAGGCCGGCGTCGGACGCGATGTTGACGATCACGCCTTGCGCCGCCGACAGATGCGGGATGGCCGCCGAGATCAGGAAGAACGCGCCCTTGAGATTGACGTCCAGCACCATGTCCCACTGCTCTTCCTCGACGCCGTTAGCCGGTCCCTCCAGCCAGACGCCGGCGGCGTTGACGAGGATGTCTATCGCGCCGCCCCAGTCCTTGGCCTTGCCCACCACCTCGCGGCATGCGGCGACGGAGCGGATATCGAGCGGCAAGCCGATCACGTCCGCTCCGGTCGCGGCGATCGTCGCGACTGCGGCGTCGAGTTTGGGCCCGGGAAGATCGGCAAGCGCAATCCGCTCGCCGTCGGCCGCGAGACGCATTCCGGTCGCAAGACCCATGCCCCCGGCGCCCCCGGCGATCAGAACCGTCCTGCCAGCCATTCGATAACCTCCATGGAACGCAGCGCCCCGGCAAACGCAAACCACGTCATTGGGCTATGTCGTATGGGCCAGCCAGCCAAAACAATGGTCTCAACGGCTTCGGCTGGCGGCCGCGATCATCCCAACTCGAGCGTCGTAATGCCGAAAACCATCGACGGAGCATTGCCGGGCTTGCCGCCCTTATACATGCGTGTCGTCGTGAAGCCTGGACCCATGCCGACGGCCTGCAGCATGGCGGTGAATTGAACCTGGCTGGCCGGCACGTCGATATGCAATGCCTCGTTGCCGATCCTGCCCGCAAGATCGGCGACCAGCGCCAGGGCAAGGTCCGACCTGTCGGCGAACAGCGGCCCGACCTTGAAACCTTCCCGGCATCGGCGCGCCACGCCATAGCCGGCGATGCCGGCCGATCCGGCACAGAGCAGCGCGATCCTGGGCTGCCGCAGCCACTCCCCAAGGAATGTTCCCCGAGGCGCCGGAAAACACTGGTGATCATAGGCGAGTATCCCTGCCGTGTCGCCGGCCGTCACGGGCCGTATGCCGTCGCCGTCAGGCAAGCCGGCGGGGCGGCCGCTGTAGCGGACGGTCTCATATGCAGCCACGAAGCCCATGCGCTGGTAGTTGGCCCGCTGCTCGGCCACCCCGTCGAGACCGATGATGCGGTTGCCGAGACGCCCCATGCCGGCGTCCCAGACCGCCTTGCCATGGCCTTCGCCGCGCCTGTCGGGCCGGCAGATATAGAGGCCGATGAAGCCGAAACCCGGGCCGTATGCAACGGCCGAAATGCCGGCCACCATCTCACCGCCGACGAAGGCGCCGATGAATCCCTCCGGATCGGCCGCCCGAAAGGCAACGGCATCACCGATGCCAGGATTCCACCCTTCCCTCGCCGCCCAGTCGACGAGCGTTTCCACTTCGCTGGCGGTTAATGTCCGGATTGTTCTCGGCATCGTTTCACTCTGTGGCGGGAACCACGCCATGGTCAGGCGTCAAGCGCCAGGATAGGCCGCCATCCGCGGACTGCAAAGGCCGTGCGGAGCCCTCGACCATTGGCAAGAAGTGCAGCGACCGACGCACCATCCGGCCGCGCCAAGCCAAAGGCTGAGGGCGCAAAGCGTTGCCATCGCGGATGCCGCGCATTGGGCGCCAGACCCTGTCCTTGTTTCATTTTTCCCGGGAAGCGCTCCCCGCAGCCCCGATGGCGCGGAACCTATGCTTGCTTGACGGGACTCGTCAATTCAAGGCAGAGCTGCGGACCTAACTATTATCGGGACGGGTTTCCCGAACCGATGCAAAGAGTTAGCAACGAATTCGCCGCCTATGCGTTCGTTGTTCCAATGGGCAACTGGACACGACCGGCGAAGACTGGGAATCTTCATTTGTCGTTGCTTGAAATCGCCCGGAGTACCGCAGGAAATGCCGCTGAGTGCCGCAGAGATCGCCCGTCATCCGGCAGCGCTTCGCTGTATCCAGGAGCAGGCGCGCGCGCTCATCCACATATACGAAACAAGCCCGCGGCTGGCCGCCGTGTTCGCCACCCAACAGCGCTGGCTGCTCGGTCATGCCGGCCTGGCTCTGCATTTCCGGCGCGACCCCAGTGACCGTCGCACCGAAATGACGATGGCGCGGTTCATCGAGGTCGTGCGCCGCAATTCCGTGGCCAGCCGCAACACGGCC
>RXJA01000245.1 GCA_003963455.1 Hyphomicrobiales bacterium | reverse complement strand
GGCGAGCGCGATGAGAGCGGCGATCAGACCGTATTCGATGGCGGTCGCGCCGGATTCGTCCTTCACGAAGCGTGCAATGAGGTTAGACATTCGAGAGCTCCTACTCCACGTGTTACAGCACTTCCGTCAACTTCTCTTTTCGGTTGATCGGATGCCGCAAATCTAGGGAAAAGCTCTTTCGATCGGCTTAATAAACAGCCTTACCGATTCCTTTCCCGTGGCGAACGCGCTGTGTGGTTAACCGTGACCTAAACGCTGTCGGCCAAGGTGGAACCCAGGAAACCAGCAGCTCCCGCAATATTACTAAACAGCGGATACAATCGGTGCGCGAAGCCAAGCGCAGACAGTCTTCCCTCGCGACCCGGCACGGCTTAACCGTTGGTTCACCAATCTCGTTCATGTTCCGTTGAAGAATCTGCCCGCCCGGAGCGCTTCAATGACCTTGTCGAGATCGCTGTTTCCAGTCGCCGCGCTGCTGGCAGCCGCTGCATTGGTCATCCCGGCCAGGGCCGGCGCGGGCATAGAAGTCACCATGAACCAGGCGAAGATCGTCAAATTGTCACGCGCGGCCGACACGGTCGTCATCGGCAATCCGGCGATCGCCGACGCCTCCGTGCAGGACGCCTCGACCATCGTCCTCACCGGCAAGGGTTTTGGCGTCACCAATCTGGTCGTGCTCGACTCGGACGGCAGCCCGATCATCGACGAACAGGTGACCGTCGTGCGGCAGGCCGCTTCCTCGGTGCGCATCTACAGGCGCGCCGAAGTCCAGACCATGTCCTGCACGCCCTATTGCGAGAGTGCGTTCAAGACCGAGGCCGAGAAGGCTTCCGAATCCGAAATGAGCGCCGCGCACTGAACTCCAACGGGGGCTTCCGTGCAGGCGTTAAAGACAGCTTAAAGCTTGCCCGGCGAATTTAACGATCATCCAAACCGGACCTCAATGGGTTTTCGCTAACCTTGCCGCCGGTACCGCGAAGGGATCGGCAGGAACGCAAAATGAGCAAGGATGCCACATCCGGCAACGGCATGGACAACAAGGCGCGCGCTAAATCCCGCCCCGGTTTCTTCAGCGACAGACGCGGCAGCACGGCGATGGAATTCGCGATGCTGGCCATACCGTTCGCGCTGCTCGT
The DNA here is from genome assembly GCA_003963455.1 of Hyphomicrobiales bacterium. Taxonomy (GTDB): domain Bacteria; phylum Pseudomonadota; class Alphaproteobacteria; order Rhizobiales; family Rhizobiaceae; genus Mesorhizobium. The sequence continues at coordinate 5,952 of RXJA01000245.1, read as the reverse complement.
CTTCGCTATCCTCGAGAGCTGCATCTCCTTCGCCGGCCAGGAGGTGATGGCCAACATCACCGACGATGTCGCCCGCCAGTTGCGGACCGGACAGCTTCAGAAGTCGAACGTCACCGAGTCCTCGATCAAGCAGCTGATCTGCAGCAAGCTGGAGATCATGGTTTCCAACAACTGTACCGATACCGGGCCAAACGCCCCACTGGTAGTCGATCTGCGTGAATACTCGACCTTCGCGGACGCCGCGACGGCGGGTTTCAAGATCGTGAACGGCGATATCGTGCTGACCCAGGGCGCGAACACGATATCTCCCACCGTCTCGCCCGGACTGGCGGAGTCCATCAACATGTTGCGGGTGTTCTACAAATGGCCGGTGATGACCGATTTCCTGGCCAAATCGATGGCAAATCTGAAGGACAACAAGACGCTGCATTTCGCGTCCGTCACCTGGCAGAACGAACCATTCGACGACAATTGAGGATGCTCGACGGCTAAGCCGCGGCGTGGAGGACGATATGCATAGTGCGGGGGCACTGCAGTGGATTTCGGCGAAGGTGGAGCGGTTTCGCCGCGATCGCCGCGGCGTCGCGGCGATCGAGTTCGCGTTCATCGTGCCGGTGCTTCTCGTCATGTATTTCATCACGATGGAGGCCTCGCAGGCCATCGAGACCAGCAAGAAGGTCAGCCGCATCGGCAGCATGGTGGCGGATCTGGTCACACAGCAGCAGACCGTGCTGAAGGCCGACCTCGATGCGATGATGCAGATCGGCACATCGACGTTGCAGCCCTACAACCGTTCATTGCCGACGATCATCATCACCGGCATACAGATCACGGACGAGGCGACGCCGAAGGTGCAGGTCGCGTGGTCGCGCAAGCTCGTGGGCACCACCTACAGCGTCGACGCGGCAAAGAACACCATCACCACGGTTCCCTCGACGCTGAAGATCCGCAACACCTTCCTGGTGCGGGTGGAAAGCGACCTCGGCTACAAGCCGATCATCACCTGGTCCGCCAGCAATTCGCAGACGCTCGGGCTGACCTCGGTCTTCAACAACATATCGATGAGCGAAACCTACTACCTGCGGCCTCGCCGGAGCCCGACGATCCCCTGCAGCGACTGCTGACAGGCTATTCTTTTGCGGCCGTTTCCCGCCGCACGATCGCCAGAGCCATCGCATAGTCCTTCCGCGCGGCCGGCGCAAAGCCGCCGGAATGAGCCCTCTCCAGCAGGTCGTAGACATCGGGCGTCTGCGACCTGAGATTGGTCAGGAAGACCATCAGCCGCCGTTTTGCCTCCGGATCGAGATCGCTGCGGACCGCGTGCGGGCCGTAGCGCAGCAGGCCGGAGGTCCACAACAGCCGGAGCGACGCCTCGGGGATGCCCGCCGCCTCCAGCCGCGCGACCGTGCCGCGGGAACGGGCGGGTTGGCCGTCGGCGTCGGCCGGCTCCCAGCCGAACAGGCCATCCGCCTCGCCGCCGCTCAGCATCGTCTCGGCCGCGGTGGCCGAAGCGGCGCGTGCCAGGAACGGCGAATCCTGCGCAATCTTGACACCTTCGGCGGAAAGGGCCGCCAGCGGCAGCAACGCGCCGCCGACATTGTCGGCCGGCGCGATCGCGATCCGATGCGAAGCCATGGCGGCAAGATCCGGCAGCCTGCCGTCGCGCGTCACCAGGACGGAGCGGATGCCGACGGCGCCGTCGGCATCGACCGGCGCCACCAGCGGTTCGACACAGCCGCAGCGCTCTAAGGCCGTGGCATAGGCGAGGGCCGAATAGACCGCGTATTGCACGCGCCCGCTCGCCTGCGCCTCGATCAGCGCGGCATAGTCGCGCGCAACGACGAACTCGACCTTCATGCCCAGCGCATCGGCATAGGCATCCGTCAGGCGCGAAAGCCCGGGGATGGTGTTGCCTCCGCCCGGCTCGGCGACGATGCCGATGCGGAACGTGCCGATGTCGTCACGCCAGTCGGCGCGCGCCGGCGAGGAAGCGGCGCCGAACGCCGCGAGAGCGGCCGCGCAAATGTTCACGACCTTCCTTGCCGCGGTTTTGCCGCGCCTCGCCATGCTTGCCCTGCTCCCGCCGCATCCGCGCCTCGTCGCAACTATGGCGCGAAGCGGTTGCGGTTTGGTTTCCGATTTGCCAACACCGCCGGGGAACCTTATGTCTGGCGTCCAGGACTGACAACAATGATACCCATGGCGCGCGCTTTCCTGTTCGTTCTCGATTCTTTCGGCATAGGCGGCGCGGCTGACGCCGAACGCTATGGCGATGCCGGCGCCGACACGTTCGGACATATTTTTCAGGCCTGCGCAGAAGGCCGCGCCGATCGGCAAGACCTGCGCAAAGGGCCTCTCGCCGTTCCCAACATGATGTCGCTCGGGCTTGGCAGGGCGGCACGGACGGCGACGGGGCTTGAGCTCGACATCAATACGCCGTTGCTCGCCTCGTCCTTCCACGGAGCTGCCCAGGAAGTGTCGAGCGGCAAGGACACGCCCTCCGGTCACTGGGAGATCGCCGGCCTGCCCGTGCGCTTCGACTGGGGTTATTTTCCCGACACCGTGCCGGCCTTCCCGGCGGAGCTGACCGAAGCGATCATCCGCGAAGGCAAGTTGCCGGGCATCCTCGGCAATTGCCATGCGCCTGGAACCGAGATCATCGAACGGCTCGGCGAAGAGCATATCCGCACCGGCAAGCCGATCTGCTACACATCGGTCGATTCCGTGCTGCAGATCGCCGCGCATGAGACGCATTTCGGCCTCGACAGGCTTTATGCGCTTTGCCTGACGGTGCGCCGGCTGGTCGACCCCCTGAAGATCGGACGGGTGATCGCGCGGCCTTTCGTGGGCGAGACACCGGCTACGTTCCAGCGCACCCACAACCGCCGCGACTATGCCGTACCGCCGCCGGAGGAGACACTGCTCGACCGGCTGACCGGCCGCGGCAGCAAGGTCATCGCCGTGGGCAAGATCGGCGACATCTTCGCCCATCGCGGCATCTCGGAGGTGCGCAAGGCGGGCGGCAACATGGCGATGTTCGACAAGGCGCTCGGCGCCATGGACGACGCCGGCGAGGGTGACCTGGTCTTCGCCAATTTCGTCGATTTCGACACCGAATTCGGGCACCGGCGCGACGTCGCCGGTTATGCCGCCGCGCTCGAAGCCTTCGATCGCCGGTTGCCGGAGGCGCTGTCGCGTGTCGGGCCGGGCGATCTCCTCATCCTCACCGCCGACCATGGCAACGACCCGACCTGGCGCGGCACCGACCATACGCGCGAGCGCGTTCCCGTGATCGGCATCGGGCCGGGGCTGAAAGGAGGCGACATCGGGCTGAGACCAACCTTCGCAGATATCGGCGAGACCGTCGCGGATCACCTTGGCCTAGCGGCAGGCCGCCACGGAACATCCTTCCTCGCGACGATAGGCGACCATGCCTGAACTGCCTGAAGTCGAAACCGTCCGGCGCGGACTGCAGCCGGTGCTGGAAGGGGCCCGGCTCGTCAAGGTCGAGGCGCGCAGGCCCGACCTTCGCTTTCCTTTTCCCGAACGCTTTTCGCAGCGGCTGACCGGCAAGACCGTGACGGCGCTTGGCCGGCGCGCCAAATATCTGACCATGCATGTCGAAAACGGCCCGACGCTGATCTGCCATCTCGGCATGTCGGGGTCGTTCCGGGTCGAAGCCGACGGGAGCAGCGGCACCCCCGGCTCCTTCCATCACGAGCGTTCGAAGAGCGCGGCGCACGACCATGTCGTGTTCGACGTCGTCTCGCCGAGGGGCGAGCGCTCACGCGTCATCTTCAACGACCCGCGCCGCTTCGGCTTCATGCTGTTTGCCGAGGGCGCGCCGGACACTCATCCCATGCTGGCCGGGCTGGGCGTGGAGCCGACCGGCAACGCGCTTGATGGGGCTCTGCTCGCGTCGCTGTTCGACGGCCGCAGATCACCGCTCAAGGCGGCACTGCTCGATCAACGGCTGATCGCCGGGCTTGGCAATATATATGTGGCAGAGGCCTTGTGGCGCGCCGGCCTCTCGCCGCTGCGCGAAGCCGGCACCATCGCCGGGTCGGCCAAGAAGGCGAAGGCGCAAAGCGAGCGCCTTGCCGAGGCGATCCGCTCCGTCATCGCCGACGCGATCGCCGCCGGGGGCTCGTCGCTTCGCGACTATGTCCAGGCCGACGGATCGCTCGGCTATTTCCAGCATTCCTTCGCGGTCTACGATCGCGAGGGGGAGCCATGCCCGAAGCCCGGCTGCCGCGGCCACGTCGAGCGCATCGTGCAAAGCGGCCGCTCGACCTTCTATTGCCGGACCTGTCAGCGGTAAGCTAGGAACGGGTACCGATCATCCCACTGCCGCTGGAGGAAGCGAAACCATGGCTTATGAAACCATTCTCGTCGAGACGCGCGGCAGGGTCGGGCTGATCACGCTGAACCGGCCCAAGGCGCTCAATGCGCTGAATTCGCAGGTTCTCGCGGAGGTGGTGGCGGCGGCGACAGCATTCAACGCCGATCCAGGGATCGGCGCCATGGTGCTCACGGGCTCGGAAAAGGCGTTCGCCGCCGGGGCCGACATCAAGGAAATGCAGGCGATGTCCTTCGCCGACGCCTACACGCAGGATTTCTTCGTCGGCTGGGAGGAATTCACGCGCACGCGCAAGCCCATCGTCGCGGCGGTCGCGGGCTATGCGCTCGGCGGCGGCTGCGAACTGGCCATGATGTGCGACTTCATCATCGCCGGCGACAACGCCAAGTTCGGCCAGCCGGAAATCACGCTCGGCGTCATGCCGGGCATGGGCGGATCGCAACGGCTGACCCGCTTCGTCGGCAAGTCCAAGGCGATGGACATGTGCCTGACCGGACGCATGATGGATGCGGCCGAGGCCGAGCGCTGCGGACTGGTGTCGCGGGTGGTCCCCGTCGCGGAGCTGCTCGACGAAGCGCTGAAGGCGGCGGTGAAGATCGCCGAGTTCTCGCTGCCCTCGGTCATGATGACCAAGGAGGCCGTCAACCGCGCCTACGAGACGACGCTGGCCGAGGGGCTGCGCTTCGAGCGCCGCCTGTTCCATTCGCTGTTTGCCCTCGACGACCAGAAGGAAGGCATGGCCGCCTTCGTCGAGAAGCGGAAGCCCAATTTCACCAACCGCTAGGGTATATCGGCCAGGCGGGGGGCGCGATTTGCGCGGCGCGACATCAAACCCCAAAAAGACCGCGAAGCGGCGTTGACGCGCCGGAAAAGCTGAACTATAAGCCGCACCAACCGAGGCGGCCTTGTGGCTGCCCGTTTGTTTTTTGCGCCCTGCGGCACCCCGCTGGCGCCCACCAGATCAGAAGAGAGGCATCATGGCCAACACGTCCTCGGCCAAAAAGGCTACGCGCAAGATCGCCCGCCGCGCTGCGGTGAACAAGAACCGCCGCTCGCGCGTTCGCACCTATGTCCGCAAGGTCGAAGAGGCGCTGGCGGCCGGCGACAAGGCCGCGGCCGTGGAGGCCTTCAAGGTCGCTGAGCCGGAATTGATGCGCGCCGCCACCAAGGGCGTCGTCCACAAGAACACCGCTTCCCGCAAGGTTTCGCGGCTGGCCCAGCGGGTCAAGACGCTTTCGGCCTGACCGATCCGATCCTCGATCCATCGACGTTGAACCCGGCCGCACAGGCCGGGTTTTTTCGTTTGCCGGCAAGTACTTAAAAAAAACGCCCAGGAACGGCTCCTGGAATGGACTTGCAATGGCGTGAATGTTTTGCCGGCATATACAGTGCCGCCGATATTGGCGCGACCGCTCCGCGGCCGGCCGCCAAATTTCGCCTGTCAGAAAATCTGTTGTTTTTTCAATCACTTACAGCCGGTCATCCACAGCTTGTTCAACTCACGGTCGAGCGGCGGGGGAGAAGTAGCTGTCAAGAGATTTATTTCAGATTATTTCGTTTCGGGCGGCCTTTTTCATATTCGCCGGAAAAGG
>RXJA01000153.1 GCA_003963455.1 Hyphomicrobiales bacterium | reverse complement strand
GCGTAGATGGCCGAGACTTTCGGGTCGTACCGCTCAGGCCAGATTATACGGTCATACATTGTTCACGACGCCTTCTTGAACAGATCCTGGAAGATGAGAGGCGCCCAGCTATTTCCGCGCGCCTGGACCAGCAACCCACCTTCCGAAAGCCCGCCAAGTTTGACCGGCGCGAAACCGAGATTTTCCGCAAGCGCACCAATCTGCGCTGCGGCGGCGTCATTGTCGCTCGCCAGGAAGACGACTCTCCTGCCGCCATGCACGGCTGGGTCTTGGTCCAGGACGGCAGCGACTAGATGGTTGAAGCCTTTCACCAGCTTGGCTCCCGTGAACGCCTTCGCGACGACGGCAGAGGACGGGAGACCGCCCAGTTGCTCAGGCGGGGCCTGCGTGTTCATCGCGTCGATGATGGTCTTTCCCTGCCAGGTGGTCAGCGCCCTCGCGACCTCCGGGTGCGACTCGAAACGGACAGCCAAAAAGATGATGTCCGCCTTGACCGCCTCCGACAGGGTCTTGGGAATGATCTCCGCTCCGATTGCGGCTGCATCGGATGCAAAGCTCTCCGGGTCGCGCGTGGTTGCAACGGATACTTCGATGCCTTTGCGGGCGAACGCCCTGGCCAGGGCCCGGCCGACGTTGCCGAAGCCGATGATCGCGTAGCTCATAATAGTCTCCTTTGGTTTTTCGGCGCGGTCAGAGCTTGTAGCCGCCGCTCGCCTCAATCGTCTGGCCGGTCACCCAGTGGCCGGCGTCGGAAGCCAGGAACGCCACGACGGCGGCGATTTCCGAGGGCTCGCCAAAGCGTCCAAGCGCGATTTGGGCCTCGACCGCCTTTACGAGTTCGGGATCCTCCCGGAAGGCGGCGTTCGCGTCGGTTCGCGTGTAGCCCGGCGCCACGGCGTTCGCGGTGATACCGCGCGGCCCCAGCTCGGACGCGAGCGCATGGGTCAGGTTGTTGATGGCCGCCTTGGCCATCGAGTAGATCGGCGCGGCGGTCACGGGCTTCGTCGCTGCCGCGGAAGAGAGGTTGATGATGCGTCCGCCATCGGCGAGACGATCCAGAGCGGCCTGAACGATGAAGAAGGGCGCGCGGGCGTAGACCGCGATCAGCGTGTCCCAACTGTCCGGGGTCGCGTCCTTGAAGCCGACCCAGCCGGTATTGCCGGCGTTGTTGACCAGGATGTCGAGGGCTTTGCTTCCGTTCCGCTTGATCAACTCGTCGTCGAGCCTCTGGAACAAGGCCGGGACGGTCCTCGGGTCAACGAGGTCCGCCTGGATCGCGAACGCTGTGCCACCATCTTTCTCGATGGCCGCGACCGCCTCGTGGGCGCCGGATCTGCTGGCGTTGTAGGTCAGTGCGACCGTCGCCCCATCCTTTGCGAGACGTTCCGCGATGGCGCGGCCAATGCCCCGCGATCCCCCGGTAACGAGAGCAGTCTTTCCTTTAAGAGATTGTTCCATCTGATTTCTTCCGTACATTTGTGGATAATCGGATTGCCGGGGTGACAGGCATGGCGCGTCAGAGCTGCGCCAGACCGCCATCGACGGCGACCTCGCTGGCGGTCATGAAGCTGCTGTCGTCCGACGCGAGGAAGGCGGCCACAGCTCCAATCTCCGCCGGATCGGCCATGCGCTGCAGGGGGGTCATCGCGCCATAGGCCCTCTGGCCCTGCTCGCCGAGCGCCTCTTTCGCGAGTTCGGTCGCCGTCGCCCCGGGCGACAGCACGTTGACCCGGATGCCGGTGCCCTTCAGGTCCTCCGCCCAGGTCCGCGCCAAGTTGCGCACTGCCGCCTTGCTGGCGCTGTAGGCGGTGAACCCCGGGGCGCCCGTGGTGCCGGCGCTCGATCCGGTCAGGATGATCGAACCACCCGGGCCCATCAGCGGCAGTGCCCTCTGGACCGTGAAGATCGTACCCTTCACATTGGTGTCGAAGGTTTCGTCAATGTGCTCGGCGGTGATCTTCCCGAGCGGGAGCGGACTTCCAGCCCCGGCATTGGCGAAGACGATGTCGAGGGTTCCGCGCTCGGCCTTGACCTCCGCGTAGAGCCGATCGAGATCGGCCTCATCCGAGACCGAGCCCTTGACCGCGCGGGCGTTTGGCCCAAGGTCGGCCACAGCTGCGTCGAGCGCGTCCTGCCGGCGGCCGAAGATGAAGACGAAGGCGCCCTCTTCGATAAAGCGCCTTGCAGCAGCGCGGCCAATGCCGGTAGCGCCGCCCGTAACGACTGCAACCTTGCCCCTAAGCTTTCCCATGACTTCTCCTTGCGTGGTGTCGGGACAGCGTCTGTGCCCGAGAACCTCGAAATGGGTCCGTCGGCGTCACTTGTTGAGTGCGGAAACGCGCATATCGGTGGTGCGAGATCGATCCGGCTGGATGACTAACGGCGGCCACGACGATCGGTGTCCGCTATTCGGGGTTGGGTCGCGGTCGTCGGGATGGCCAATAATGACCGCCCGTATTGCCGTTCGGTGTGTTAGATACGGGCTTTGGAAAGGCGCACCGTGGTGCGGGATTGCACCAATGATCGAATGGGATGACGTTCGCTACTTTCTTGCCGTCGCGCGCGGAGGCTCAGTGCGGGCCGCCGCCAAGCGCCTCGGTGTTAACCACGCGACCGTGCTGCGACGCATCGCGCAGCTCGAGGAAAGCTTGGGGACGCGTATGTTCGAAAAGCTGCCCTCGGGCTACCGCCTAACTTCTGCGGGAGAGGAGGTCCTCGAGTTCGCGGAGCAGATGGAGGCGTCGTCGCATCTGCTGGAGACGCGCGTCTTGGGTCGCGACCAAAGCGCGCGCGGGCTTTTGCGAGTGACGCTGCCACCGTTTCTCGCCACACATCTGCTCATGCCCGATCTCGCCGATTTCGCGCGCCTGCATCCGGACATTGAGATGGAAATCTTGACTACTGGCGAGGTGGCGAACCTGACCAAGCGGGAGGCCGACGTAGCTATTCGCATTGTTACCGATCGTAAGACCCTGCCGCTCAATCTTCACGCCCTGAAGGGCCCGGAGCTGTTCAGCGGCGTCTACATGTCCCGTGACCTTCTTGCCGCAAGGCGTGCGGGCGCGTCTGATCCCATCCGGTGGATCGCCATAGACGATCACGGAATTCCGCGATGGGCTCGCGACGGAGAGGTTCGCATCACTGGAATTCCCTTCAGGACCCCGGATGCCCAGACGCAGATCGTAGCGGCGCAGCAAGGAATCGGGATGACGAAACTGCCATGCTTCGTCGGAGATGCCGACCCCCTGCTGGCGAGAGTGCCAGGCACCGACCCGCCCATGCATGGAACGCTTTGGCTTCTGACGCAGGGGGAGACGCGCAAGACGAAGCGCGTGCGGCTCTTCACCGAGTTCGTCTCCCGCAGGCTTGCTTCCTACGCACCGCTTCTCGCCGGGCTGACTGTATCGGGCGATTGACGCGCAACAGGTCGCGGCCGTCGCTTGCAGCGACACCGGACGAGCCCGGTTGCGCAACGGATACGCGGTTTGCGTACCAGACGCCGGGACCGGCACAGGGAGGTTGATTGATCGAACCAAAGGCATCTCCCGGCGGCTCTCGGAAGGACGCGATTACAGGAGAGCTACATTCGCCTTGGACGAGCAGATCTCATGAAAGGCTCCGTCGGCGGCAGCAAAAATGCGACAGCAGGAAATGAACCGCAGGTCTTGATCTCCCGGAGCGAACCGAGGAGCGCAGTAGACGATCGAATGTCAGATACGTCCCTTCTCGGCGAGCCCCGAAACCTTTATGACAGTCTCCATGTATACAACGCGAATGTGCCAACAGTCGCTGGTGATCCATTGTCGCTGGATCTGTTTATCTTTGTTTTGCAGAAGCTTCACATTTTGTCCGAGCCACCCGACATAATATTTTCTATGAGCAAAGAGTTGTTCCACGGGTTGTCCTTCCGGAGGCGGCCGGAAACGCGGTGCTAGCCCTGGCTCGGCGCTTCGAAGCCACTGAGCCAGGGGAAGCTCTCTTATCCATTTAAAAAAAGCCAGTGAACGGCCGCGCCTTCAGCGCGTCGTAACGGAAGGGACCGCAATGGCCCAGAGAAAGGCCAACCGCGAAGCTCGCAAGCCCAAGCAGATCAAAGTGAAGTCGTCCCAGCCGGCGTCAATATCCGAACTTGTCAACAAGACCGTGTTGCCGGGCAAGCGCCGGTAACGGAGACGGCTGCGGGCAGTCGCAAGGATGGTCGAGACAGGCAAACGATTAGAAGCGGAGCGATAGGCCTGTTTAGCCTCAGGGTCATGGTCGCGAGCCTGAGCGACCTGCACAATTGGGTTCTTAGTGGATAGCTTCGCGGGGTCGCCGGGACAGTCGTGCCCTGAGTGGCCCCTGCTGCCGGCTTTTTTGCCGCCGCAGGAGCGACCGCTTCCGGCGGGGGCGATTTCATGAAGGCCAGCATCTCCTGACAAAGGTTGGCTGGACCGCCATCTTGCGAGGCAGCCGCATGAGCGGCAGGCGTTGGACGCACCATTGCGATATGCCGCGAGATTCCTGTCCCCGGACCGTTCCAGTCGGACCTATTTTGGTAAACCTGCGCTGATTGCAAGACCGACATTTGCCGCCACCAGGCACAACCGATGTGCTGGAACCCGGTCGAGTTCAGGCGTGTCGATGTTGGTGAGCGGGTGGGACCCGGCGACACGCGGGAGGCGGGCCCGCGTTCCGAACAGAGAGGGCTTGCCTCAGTTGAACATCCGGATACGATCCTCGCTCATCGCGACCCCGGCGCTCCTGGATGCGGCGAGCCGCGCGAAACCATAATCAGTTCGACTGCTTGCCTTATAGCGATCGAGATGGAAGGGGCGACGAAAATGTCCACAAGCGTCCGAAGGTCGCATCCGGCCCCAACCCGTTGAATAGACTGCTTCCAAAAACTATATCCGAAGCATGTTTATTCTGGGCACCCATAAGAAATACTTGGTCGTCTCGGCGTCCCTCCTGACGCTTTCGTAGCCCGAGCGGCTTGAACGCTTCCGTTCGCCGTCTCGGGGCCCTTCACCCACAATCAGACAGTCTGGCACGGCGCTGCTTCCTGGCGATGCGGCGAGCCCTGTGCTTTCCCGCAAGTCCGTTCACCGATTTCCGTGTGGAGCGTCGTGAAACGGGCTGAGCAAACGTTAAAGGAGGACGACATGTCCATATCCAAGTATTCATCGAGCACGGTCCGGCGGCAGGCTCCTGCGCTTCGGCAACCACGCACCACCGTGGCGCAAATGTTCCTAAAGGCGGTTCAACGCTGGCAACGGAACCGGGCTATGGCGGCGCTTGAACGCCTGGACGACAGGACCCTTGAAGATATCGGGATAGGGCGAAACGAAATCCCGCAGCTGGCGGAAAGTTTCTTTAGGCCGACGGAACATGGAAGATGGAGCCCCGTCGCATCGCATCCGCCAATCGATCGGCAATTTCAGCGACGCGTCTAGAAGGCATCAGCAATGGACACGGCAACACGAACAATCGTCGCGGTGGGCATTTTCGCCTTGATGGTCGTCGCTTTCCTGGCGATCTGAACCTCGCGTTCAGGACTCACGGGAGTGCGTCGCGCGGGAGAGAAGAGGGTAGGCAGGCACCATGTACATGGAGAGTTTCGTCAGAATTTCGAGGCTTGCCGGGCAAGGACGTGTCCTTTCCCGGAGCAGACCCTCCATCCCTCGATCCCGCACGTAATTCTGCTCCGGGACATCCTGCGGTTCATTCTGCGGCCCTTCTCAGGGCCGCATCGATGGAGCGTTACATGAGAATTTCCCGTTCGAGGCGCATTTGCCTTTCCTGCGGTCGGTCTTTGCCAAGAGCAGCCGCACGCTGCCCTTGGTGCATCACCTCCGTAGTGGTGCCGGCCGCGTTGGCGGATCACTCTCCCGCCGCCCCGTCGCATCGCATCATGCGATGCTATGAACCCCAGTTTGCCGTTTCAACGCCCTTGCGCGGCGAGCATCGCCTCCGACCACACTGCCGCTCGTCGGCCTGGACGCGATCCCCACGCCGGCTTCGCGTCCGGGACGGCCGCCCATCTTGGCGCCTCCGTCGCCTCGATCAATCGCAGCCTTTCTTGCGACGGCAGCCGGGCGATGAAGCACAACCCATGATGACCGTGACCAACCGACTTGAGCAGCAGGACATCCTGCTTGGCATGCACGCCAAAGGTGGGCTCGAGATGTCACACCAATAGCCGGCGATATTCGCCATTCATTAGCTGTTGGCCTCGCCTGATGGCACGGCGGATGCGATCGCGCAGATGATCGCCGGGGTCGTTCCAGTCGGCCTGCACGCGGGCATGCCCGAAGAGTGCCGTTGCGATGTCGCGATGCCCTGCCCCGGCGAGGGTACCGTCAAGCGCGCGGAGCGCGAAGCGCAGTCGCTGATGTCTCGGCTCGATGGGAAAATATCTCGCCGATAGCTTTCCCCTGGCGTGAAGGTGATTGAGACAGGCAAGCGCGTTGATCCTCTGGCTTGTCCATTCCGTCGGGAACAAAGCATTCGTCACCAATTGCGCCGGCTCCAGGAGGCTGCCCTGGGTGAGCGCCAGCTGCAAATGATTTCCTTCCTGCTGCAACAACACGTGCTGATCGCTCTGCGCCGTGTCCAACAGGACGACTTTGCGACAGGGAAGATCACCAAGTCTGATCGCATCGGCGGCCGCGCAGGAGATTGCCGCGACCGGCAGAACGTGAGCGCACTGGCGAGGAGACCAGAAGACACTTGCTTCCGCGGCCGCCGAACTGGCGAAAGCGCACCCCCCATTTGGCAAGACCGGGAAGCCCGCGCGGCAAGGAAAGAATGGAAAGATTGGCCGCTAGTTCCCTATGGGTCACCCGTTCGACAGCAACCGCGAGATCACCAACAAATGCGGCATTGCGCCTGAGGAATTCCCAAGCCCAACCGCGTCGGGTAAGACGCGCGGTATAGCGGTAAGTTTCGTCTTCGAGCCAGTCCTGCGCACCAGCTCCGAGAGGCGTCATTGGTCGTTTTCACCTACCCGGAAACAGCAAGCCGTACTGGCCGAAAATTCGCTGAGACCGGATGGACTGCTCAACGCGCGCGCCCGGCGCGGATTGGAAGCCAAGGTCACCAGTCCCAGCCGACTGCCTGGCTCGACGCCGGCGACTGTTGAACATCGATATGCACCGCGGCCAGTCGCATGTCGCCTGCCTCGACGAACGGCCCGAGCATGCGGTAGCGAAAGCCGGCGGCGTCGAACCTCGGCAACCAATCAGGCTCGATAACGCTGGTGAGGCTTGCAATACCCAGGAGCCTGCAGATCGGGGGGACCGAGCCGATCAACCTCCGGAGAAACCCTCGACCGCGCCGATCGCCTCGTATGAAGAAGCGCGACCATTCATGGATCTCACGTCCAGACGGCACCACTCCGTGCACGAGGTGCGAATAGTGGTCCTGGAGAAGGTGTGGCCCGTTCGTCGGCAGAAACCTGTAGCCGCCGACGACGTGGCCATTGTCGAGCGCGAGCACGTAGATCGTCTGTGGCGTGTCATAGGCGTCTATCTCGCGCCTGTCCGACCGTGCGAGAGCGGCCCAGCCACGTTCGCCGACGAAGATGTCGTGTCGTAGCCTGTAATGCTCTTCCAGGTGCTCCTGCTGGCGAGGGTCCGCGGTTCCGGTAACGAGACGAATCATGAAGTGACGCTCCTGTTCGAAGCGACATTCGTGGGGGAAAGCGCGAGCCGGCTATGGCCATCTCTGGCCATTGACGAGCGGCTTCAGATCAACCGGCGATCTCCATCGCGGTCATGGCCTTGGCGACGGCCTGCGTGCGGGTGACCGCGCCGGTCTTGCGCATCGCGCCGGCGATGTGCTTGTTGACCGTGGAGTCCGAGATGCCGAGGATCCGCGAGATTTCCCACGCCGTCTTGCCCTCCGCCACCCAGGTGAGCACTTCACGTTCTCGCTGTGAAAGCTTGAGACCTTGAGGGCGGCGCTCGTGATCTACGAGCAACTGAAGCCTGCTTGCGAAAGTGAGAGAGAGCACGTTGACGGGTTGAAGAGCGTGAACCTCGGTGATCGGCCCCTCGCCCGCGAGCGAGATGCAACCCGCGCGCGCGTTGCGGACCGGAATGGGCACACAGACGCCGTCCTTGAGCCCGGCATCGGCGGCTTCCATCATGACGCGATCGCCGGACGAGCCTGAAGCACTGGCGCGCGCCCATGCCTCTTTCCATGTGAAGGGTCTGCTGTGGACAACAGACGCGAGCGCGACGGGGTCACGTTTGATGTAGTCGCGAGACAGATAGTGCGACATCCAATCTTCAGGCCAGAAGCGTTCCAGAACCAAGGGTTCAAAACGCTGTCCGTGCGTGGGCAAGCCCGTCAGGATGAAATGGCTAAAACCGAAATGCCGGATCGCGGTACGATAGAGATCGACCAACGCCTCTATGCTGCCCGCGTTGGCCAACTGCAATGCACGGTGAAGCACTTGCGCGGTATCCATCGTCCCGCTTCCTTCCTCGAACATCAGTCATACTTAAGCGAACAGCCGACCTTAAGACATTTTGGAATACTATAATCTATAGCACAAGCTGAAACGCCCAAAATTGAAAATAATGTGAAGAACCTTCTCTTCTATTTTCAGCTGTGCTTATGTAACTGAGGGATGCTGGGTGCCTTGCTCGGCAGACCTACCGAGCCGAAGAATCCGCGTTTTCCCGCTGTCTCAGTTGTGAAAAGACAGCGAACCAAAACCGGAAATCTTCGTCTCGCCCGGCGTAGCGCGCGGTAAAGGCCGCGGATGCGGCTGCGAGCGATGCCTTGGAACCATAAAGCTCGATTGCCGCATCGACAGCCTCGGACGGATCGGCAAAATGCCAGAAGGGCAACGGACTGCCGCCAGCAAGTATGTCATCGTTGTCAGATTGTGCCACGCCAAAATCTCCCGCGGGTTGCGTCCGGCGCGGGGTGAGGAAAGTCGTTCAGGCCGGACGTTGATCACTCACGGAAATGAGCCACGGTCGCGGACAATCGCCCGGACATTCGTGCCGTCCCTGGCCTTGCGGTTGAGGTGCTTGGCGTCGATGACGCTTGGCCCCCTTGGCGTTAGCGGACTATCTCAGATCGACGCCGCCGTGGCAAACTTCGGATGACCCGAAAAGCGACCGCGATAGGTAGCAATTCTACCACCTATCCTCCGGCCGTCGATTGCAGTAACGGTCGCGCTGACTGTGCCGTCGCTTAGCTGGCAAATCAGAATGGCGGCAGAATTTCGGCGGTAGTGTGCTGAGAGTTCTGCAAATTCGCTGCGAGAGGGCGGTCATGGCAGGCTGGTGATTGTTCACGTCACCGATTCCCGCGAAGGAACGCCACCATGACCAAGACTGAAGATAAATCCGCCATAGCCGCCGTCAAAGACATTCTGCTTTCGAACCCGGATGGATTGCACGAGGTGATCCGGGCGGTGATGCAGGAGGTTCTCGAGGCCGAGATGGACGAGGCGCTGGGTGCTTCGAAGAGCGAGCGAACGCCGGAGCGGCTCGGCTATCGCTCTGGCTATTACGGCCGCACCCTTGTCACCCGCGTCGGCAAGCTCGAACTGCGGGTTCCGCAGGACCGGGCTGGTCGCTTCTCCACCGAGCTGTTCGAGCGTTACCAGCGTTCCGAGCGCGCCTTGGTGGCTACCCTTGCGGAGATGTACGTGCAGGGCGTGTCGACCCGCAAGGTGAAGGCGATCACCGAGGAGCTGTGCGGTCATGCCTTCTCCGCCTCGTCGATCTCGGCCATCAACAAGCGGCTGGACGAGAGCCTGCAGGCCTTTGCCGAACGGCCGCTGCAGGAGCCCTTTGCCTATCTCATCCTCGACGCTCGCTACGAGAAGGTGCGTGAAGCCGGCATTGTCACGAGCCAGGCGGTGCTGATTGCGGTCGGCATCGACTGGGACGGGCGGCGCCAGATCCTGGCTGTGGAGATGGCCAATCGCGAGAGCCGTTCGGCCTGGAAGGACTTCCTCGTCGCGCTGAAGGCGCGCGGCCTCAAGGGCGTCGAGTTGGTCGTGTCCGACGACCATGCCGGTCTCGTCGCGGCAATCGGCGAGGTGATCCCCGAAGCTGCCTGGCAGCGCTGCTACGTGCACTTCCTCAGGAACGCGCTCGATCACCTGCCGAGGAAGCACGGCGACGATTGCCTGCAGGAGCTGCGCTGGCTCTACGACCGGCGCGATCTCGCCGAGGCCAAAGCCGATCTCGCCGCATGGCTGTCCAAATGGTCGGGCCGCTATCCAAGGCTGACGACGTGGGTGGAGGAGACCATCGAGCGCACGCTGACCTTCTTTTGCCTGCCGCGCCAGCACCACAAGCATCTCAAGTCCACCAACATGCTCGAACGCCTCAATGAGGAAATCCGCCGGCGCACCTATGTCGTACGCATCTTCCCCAACGCCGAAAGCTGCCTGCGCCTGGTCAGGGCGCTCGCCGTCGAAACCAACGAAAACTGGATGGAGGCCAACCGCTACATCAACATGGACGACCTGCGCGAGCACAAGAAGCTCGCTCTACGCCAAGCCGCATGACCAGCAATATGGCCGCCCCTTTTTGCAGAACTTGACGCACACAACCATTTCGGCCACAAGAGAACGACCGCGCGCTCTCGCAGATCAGGACCCGCTCGCCGTCGGCTGGGAGCGGGCTGCCGATGGAGCCAGTGGCGATCATCTGCTCACAAGACGCAGAACTCTATCTTATCCTCGATTACATACTGCGTGCGGACGGATATGAGACCGTGCTCGCCGGCAGCATCGAGGAGGCGATCGAGCGGACCACACAAACTGCGCCCGCAGCGATCGTTCTCGACTGTCGTCGCGGCGGCCTGCCGGTCGCCACTTTATGTGAACGGCTAAAGCAGAACCCGGCGAACCGCGCCATTGCGGTCATCGGACTGATAGCACCGGGCGCGGAAGACCAGCATGTCGCGCTTCTGAAGGCAGGGGTGGACGACAGCATGGTGAGGCCCCTGGTGCCGGCAAAGCTGATTGCTTCCCTGCGCTCGAAGCGAAGGTTGGAGCCTCGCGGTCGTGGCCGTCACGTTCTTACCTTCGGCGACGTGGAAATGCGCACCGAGAGCTTTCGCGTGCAGCGTGGCGCAATCGAGATTCAGCTCGGCGCGATCGAGTTCCGACTGTTGCGGCATCTGTTCGAAAATCCGGGCGGCATCTTCAGTCGAGAGGACTTGATCGCCGTTGCCTGGACAAACAACGTTCATGTCAGCGCCCGCACAGTCGACGTGCATATGAGCCGGCTGCGCAAATCGCTTCGGAAGCTTGGCCTTCGCGGCATCATCCGGACGGTCCGATCCGGAGGCTACATGCTTGACGACAAGAACGGATCCTGAGCGGCGGGCCCTTGCCGCATGGGGCGATCCAAAGCCAGCTGATCCGAACCAACGTATCCGCGTGTGAGATGCCCCACGCCCAATCTCCAGCCGGTGATCGCACGAGCTCGCCGATCCGCGAGCCAGCGGCAATTTCCTTGGCGGCCAGGATTTCGACGGATTGTGACGCTTGTGGTTCAATTATTAAGCGGGCGCTCAATAACTCTTAATAATAATTCACGCACTCTGCTTTGCATATATCATAATATTGTTTCAATGCCTCGCCAACAGTCAATGACATGACCAATTGGACCGGCCATTCACTGATACTTATCTGCGAAAGGACGTGCGATGCCCAAAGTAGAGCCTCGCGGCGTGCGGGCCGATCACTTCCGAAACACCGCTTCAGTGATCGAGCGGACGCGGTTGTATTTCGAAGAGGCTCACCGCCGTGGCCTCATGGCCGTCTATGGGCGCTCCTTACCAGGCCGGGCTGTCTCGCTGACGGCAGGGAGGCGCACTGGCCATACAATCACGGATTACGTGCGCTGTTCCTATCTCGGCCTGGACAACCATCCGGCCATCGTTGCCGGCGCGATCAGCGCGATAGAACAGTATGGAGCACTCCACTGGTCTTGTGCGCGAACGCGGCTGAACTTCGCGCTCATAGGGGATCTCGAGGCTACGCTTTCCGAGCTCTTTGCGGCACGCGTCATTGCCTATTCAACGGTCATGGTCGCCAATATGGGAGCGCTGCCCATCATTGCCTCCGGCCATCTGACGCAGGGACAAAAACCGGTAATGGTCTTCGACCGTCTGGCTCATGCCTCGCTTGCTTTTCACAAGCCCGTTGTCGCCGAGGAGACGCAAGTCGAGACGATTTCTCACAACGATGTCGATGCCCTGGAACAGATTTGCCGCAAGCATCAGGTCGTCGCCTATGTGTGCGACGGGGTCTATTCGATGGGTGGGGTCGCGCCGATCGCCGCGCTGCTGCAATTGCAGGAGAAGTACGGCCTTTTTCTTTACATCGATGACGCTCACGGAATTTCGCTGTTCGGCCACCGCGGTGAAGGCTTCGCGCGCGCGCAATTGCCTCGCGATTTTGGCGATCGGACCATCGTGGCGGCATCGCTCGGCAAGGGTTTCGGCGCATCGGGTGGCATGCTCATGCTTGGAACGGCGCGCCAGGAAACGCTGTTTCGCCGCTATTCGATTGCGCATGCCTTCTCGGCTTCGCCGAACGTCGCGGCCATCGGCGCGGCCCTCGCCTCGGCCGACATTCACCGGACCAGCGAGCTCCAGATGCGCCAGAGACGGTTGGCCGAGCGCATTGCCCTCTTCGACGAGCGCATCGAGACGGATCAGCGCAACACGCCCTTGCCGATTCGGATGATCAAGGTGGGCGACGAATTGGCTTCCATCGACTTCGCCGAGCAACTGCTGGATGAGGGCTACTACACCTCCGTCACGTTTTTCCCGACGGTTGCGCGCGGCCGCGCCGGCGTTCGGATCTGCCTGACCGCAAGCCATGACCTGGCCGACCTGGAGCGCCTCTGCGCGAAGATCCTGAGCTACGGACTGCAGGCGCGTCCGGCGGCCTGAATCTGCGACCCCGTTTACGTGACGCGACGCCAGCTCGGCTCGCATCGGGACGGATCTGACGGCTTTCACCGACGAAGGCTCCCCCGAACGACACTGATCTCGGAGTTCCAATGATGACCAGCCACAACAAATTCGCGCTCTCGGGGCTTGCGTATGAGCGCGCCAAGAAGGTCATGCCTGGCGGCAATACGCGTAGCAGCGTCTATGAGTCGCCGTTTCCCCTTTATCTGAGATCCGGCAAGGGCGCGTATGTCACGGACGTCGATGAGAACTGCTACCTCGATTTCCAGAACAATTTCACTGCGCTGATCCATGGTTATGGTCATTGCGGTGTAAACGCAGCGCTCACCGAGCAAATCAATAAGGGTCTCAGTTTCGCCAATCCGACTGAGAGCGAGATCGAACTCGCCGAGATCGTCTGCGAAAGAGTTCCATTCTTTGAGCAGGTGCGCTTCACGAACACCGGATCGGAGGCGGTGATGATGGCCGTCAAAGCCGCGCGCGCCATCACGACACGCCCAAGGATCGCCAAGTGCGAAGGCGCCTATCACGGCAATTACGACTATGTGGAAGCGAGTTTCGATCCCGTTCCCGCCGACTGGCGGACGCAAGCAGCACAAGCAACGGCCTATAATGAGGGAACGCCGCAGTCGCTCTTGGGCGAAGTCGTCGTCATCCCGTTCAACGACAGTGATGCGACGGAGCGGGTGCTGGAGCGACACAAACGCACGCTGGCATGCGTCGTCATTGACCCGCTCCCATCGCGTGCCGGCCTGGTACCGATCGATCCCTCGTATTTGCGTTTCCTGCGCGATTTCACGGCCCGCAATGGAATTCTGCTGGTTTCGGATGAAGTTCTAAGTTTCCGGCTGAGCTATCGCGGCGCGATCGCGACCTACGGGATCGAACCGGACCTTTGCACCTTCGGCAAGATTGTCGGCGGCGGACTGCCGATCGGCGCGGTTGCCGGTCGAGCCGAAACGATGCGGGTATTCGATCCCAGCCGCGGCAAGCCAGCCGTCTCTCAGGCCGGGACCTTCACCGCCAATCCGCTGAGCATGGTGGCGGGGGCTGCCGCGATGCGTGCGCTGAATGAAGACGCGATGGAGCGGCTCAATGTCCTCGGAGCGCAAGCGCGGTCGGAACTGGACCGGTTGCTCGCGGCCTCCGATATTGGAGGCCATGTCACCGGCGCCGGCTCTCTGTTTTGCGTGTTCATCGGCGACACAAAGGTCAAGGACTACGCAAGCGCCTACCGAGCCTGGCAGCAGCGGCAGCGCCTCTCCCGGCTGATCTCATTGTGTCGCGACGAAGGACTTCTGCTTTCGCGTATTGGCCTCGGCGCCCTTTCAACTCCGATGGGCGACGCCGAGATCGCCGCGCTGGCCTCGCGGTTCGCTCGAGCTTTGAACAGGCTTGCCGAGGCCCCAGCCGCCGTCGCGTGATCCCGGAGCACTAACGATGAAAAGCGCCCTAGCCAGCGCCAACGAGCGCATACCGCTTCTGGCCCATCTGCTGCTTGCCGCTGTCTCGATCTGGTGGGCGAGCTCCTATGTTCTGATCAAGATCGCTGTCGTTGAGGTGCCCCCTGCGACACTTGCCACGGCGAGGCTTCTCGTCGCCTCCGCAGTGCTGCTCGCCTGGCTCAGACTTGGCGAGAACAGGCCGCTCCCCACGGATCTGCGCTCTTGGACTGGCTATGCCCTGATCGCGCTGTTCGGCCACGCTCTTCCCCTTTACTTGATCGCATGGGCGTCGATGGCTGTTCCGGTCACCGAAATGTCAATCCTGGTTGCTACGACGCCTGTGTTTGCGGTTCTCTTCGCCTTTGTGGCGCGGCGCGAATGGCCGCCCAGGATGACCGTCTTCGGTCTGTTGGCAGGTCTTTTCGGAGTGGCCGCAGTCCTTGGCCAGCCCGACATACCCACGTCGTATACGAACGCGAGTGCCCTCCCGCGTCTGGCGCTTTTGGGCGCAGCCGCCAGCTACGCCCTCTCCGGCCGCGTCGTGGCCCGGCTGGGGGAAGCAAATGCCGTGGTAACCGTGACGGCGGTAATGATCTGCGCCATTCCCATGCTGCTGCCCCTGAGCCTTGGTTTCGAACGGCCGTGGACAATCCACCCTAGGGCGGAGGCTGTGGCGGCGCTGCTGCTGCTTGGCGTGATGTCCACGGCGGTGGTCTATGTGGCCTATTATCGATTGATAGGCTTGAGCGGGCCGGCCTTTGCCAGCACCCATCACTACCTTGTACCCGCCCTGAGCATTGCGCTTGGCGCGGCGTTTTTGGGCGAAAGGCTGGCTCTGGAACAGATCGCGTTGCTGACGCCCATCGTGTTGAGCGTCTTCATTGCGCGCGGACTGATTTCTCAAAAATTGTGACCTGACTTTCAGGAGAGGATCCATGCCTGTTCTTGAGACCCAGCGGCTATTGATGCGTCCCGTAGCGATATCGGACCTTGAAGTCGTCCACCGCCTCCACACCGATCCGCTTGTGGTCCAATCGCTGTTCTCCGGAGAGCCTCCGGCGCGCCCGGATACGCAGGAGAAAGTCGAGCTCTATGTGCGTAGCTGGCAGCAGAATGGCTTCGGCTTCTTCTCGGTGTTCGTGAAGGGAAATTCGCCGGATCAAGCCGAATTCGCCGGTCGCGCGGGCTTGCGGCGCTTCGAGGACACGAACGATGTCGAATACGGCCTTTGCCTTTTCGGGCATATGGCCGGCCGCGGGTTCGGCCCCGAGCTCGGGCGGGTGATTTTGCGCCATGCATTCGAAAAGCTCGGTCTCGATCGCGTGGTCGCATTGATCCGACCGGAGAACGAGCGCGCTATCCGCGCCGCCAGAAAGATCGGCTTCGGTCACGTCGAAGATCGACACTATGGGCACCAGGTCAAGGGCTTCTACGAGGTGCGCGCAAGCCAGTACGGCCTGACCGAAACGCGTGGCGGACCCGGGCGGAATGCAGGCTGATGCTTGCTGCTCGTATCATCAATGGAGGAGCTCAATGAAAACCCGAACGATAGCCGCCGATGAAAGGCAGATTTGCGACCTCGTCGTTCACAACGCGGTTCTTCTGACGGTCGATGCGGCGGACCGTACGATAGCGAACGGCGCCATCGCTATCCGCGATGGGGCCATTGCCGCCGTCGGCGCCTCGCGCGACATCCTCGCCCAGTACGATCCACGCCAGCTGCTTGATGCCGGCGGCGGGATCGTCCATCCCGGCTTCATCGACGCTCATGTCCACATCTCCCAGTACACGTCTCGCAGCGTTCTCTCCTCGATGGAGGGAACCGCCGTTACAATGGGCGATTGGAAAAGCGCGCTGACGCCGGAAGACGAGCATGACAGTGCCGCCCTGGCAGCCGTCGATTATCTGAAGAGCGGGCACACCGGCTTCGTCGACCCAGGCACCATCTTCTCGCCGGACGCGGTTGCGTCCGTTTCGGAAGAATTCGGCATCCGCATCTGGCTGACCGACCCTTATGTCGCCGACGCCGGCGTGGAACTGAAGAGACACTTTCCCGAACTCGCCAGTGATTCATTTCTCGAGCGCTGGCCGAAGAACCATGACGAGGCGCTGCGCCGCCTGGGCTCTCAACTGTTCCGCAACAAGGACCGCAACAGTCGGGTCAGGGCATTTATCGGCCTTTATGGCGAAGGCACGGACTCCGCCGAGCTTTTCCGCGCGGCCTTCGACCTGGCACGCCAGCACGGGGTGCAAATGCAGGAGCATCTGGGCTATTCGCCGCTGCTATATCGTCAGCGGGAATCCGCGCTCGGCATCGGCATGATGGAACACTGGCGCGACGAAGGCCTGCTCAACGGCCATGTCACCTTCGTGCACATGAATGCGGTCCACGGCGGCGATGTCGACATCCTCGCCGCGCATGAGGTCGGGATCGTGTGGTGCCCCTATGGACAATTGCAAATGCTCGGCCGAGGCGGCGCGGAAGGCCGGATGGTGGAATTGCATCGCGCCGGCGTCAAGGTCGGCATCGCCAGCGACATTCCGCGCGCCGTCCACTTCAATTGCCTCGGATCATTGGCCACGGTTACGGCGGCGGCAACGGGATTGGCAGCATCGGGCCGCGAAATCCTGCGCATGCGCACGATCGGATCAGCGGCCACGATAGGCGCCGCCTCCGAACTTGGCAGTCTTGAAGCTGGCAAGCGCGCCGATTTCGTGGTCCGCAGGCCAGACGTCTCCGAAAATTTGGGATGCGACCACGCGCTCGAATTCGGCGTCCTAGCCGATGCCCAAAGTATCGAGTTTGTTTTCGTCAATGGCGAGTGTGTCGTGAGCCAGGGCGAAGTGCTGCGCGCCGACATTCATGCGGTGATTTCTCGCGCACAAAACTCCGTGCGCCGGCTTGCCGCCCGCATTGGCCTCGCCTGAGGAGGCTCATACGAAAGCCCAGCGCGGCCGAAGAGTGCTTTGGCGCAGCGGAACACGGTCCGGTTTATGCAAATCCTTCTGCCGATGCCTCTGAGTGGCGCGGCACCTATCTCAGATGCTGACCATATTTAGAGCATCGCCAAACCTCTTTGCCGTGCCGATTCACGTGGACAATTCCGGCGTTCGGTACAGCACAACTCGGCCGGTCGGGACGAGCTGTGAAAGAAAGTCGAAGTCACGAATGTTTCTCGTGAGCACACTCGCCCCCAGCTGTCGCGCCTGCAAGAAGACCAGTGCGTCGTTGACGAACTTGCGCGCATAGCCCTCGCCTTTTGGCAAACTGCTCAAGCGGAAAAGTAGGCCGGCCAGCATGCCGGCCTGCCCCCACAGGGCAGCATCGGGAGCGTGGAGCCGGTGCTCAGAAATGTCAGCGAGGGTCGCCCGGATTGCTGCCAGCGACGTCTTCGTCGCCGCGTGGTTCGGGTCCAACCGACCGAATGCGTATGTCAGCTCGGAAAGGCACACGGCGGAGTGATGGCATAGCCTGTATGTCAGCAGCCTATCCACCTCTGCTGGCGAACGCCCCTGCAGGACATCCAGATACACTGTCGTGTCCAGAAACAGAGGGCCACCAACAGTCGGTTCATCGTCGGCCCACGGCAGGTCCTCGTCGACCCTGCGCGCAAGGGTTCCCTGGCGCTTCTGTGGCTTAAGCGATCTCAGAGCTTCGGGGAGATCAAATCCCAAGATCGATATCCGGGGGAATGCTACCTTTGCGCTTCACGAGACGCGCCCCGAAGTCGTCCTCCAGCGCCAGCCGCGACAAGGCCAACTCCAATAGCTCTGTATCCGATGTGACGTGAGCCCTCTTTTTGGCCGCTTCGATCAGCTCCGACGATACTCGTCCAGACAGACGCGTGTTTTTGGCGGAGCCAAGGAGACCAACGGCCCTCGCCTGCTCGAGCACCAACTTGTTGCGGGTGAGCGCGACCTTTGTCTCGCTGTCTGTTGCCATATGAATTCGAGCTGCCATGCCAACTCCTTGTGTTGAACATAATATAGATAGTGTTCAACATTCGTGCAAGGAGATCGCTTGACCCGATGGACCAAGCCTTGCTCAACCGCCGAGACCGATCCTGGAGACAAGCGCGTGCGCTGAGCGATGCGCTTCCGCGACGACGGCACCCGAGTCTAGTGAGACGACCTCGCCGCCGTGAACCACCCGGCGCCCGCCGACAAATACCGCGTCCACCGTATCGCGACCGCCGATGACAGCCGTCTCGAGGCCCGGATCGAAGCCGAAATTGATGGAAGCCGTCGGGCTTCGGACCACGAAGTCGGCGCGCTTGCCAGGCTCGAGGCTGCCCAGCTCGTGCTCAGTGCCAATGGTTGCGGCGGCTCCGATGGTGCGCATACGGAGAATTTCTCGTGGGCTTGCCGGGTACCCAGAAGCGGTGCCCGCCGACATGGCCAAGGTTCCGAGCGCGTCGAACCCCGCGACCCGAGGGATGTCGCTTGCAATGCCAACCGCCACACCGGACCGCTGCAGTTCCATCATGCGCGCCTGCGCATCGGCCTGTCCGAGCATCTGCAGCTGGCCCCATGGGCACCAGACCACGCGCACGCCGTGCCTGGCGAGAAGGGGAATCTCGTCTTCACGAACCAGGTTCATGTGGACGAAGGTCACGTGCGGAGCGAGGAAGCCACATTCCTCGAACCATTTCAGCACCGGCCGCCCTAGCGCCTTTTCGCGCTTGAGCTGAAAAGCCGGGAGGTATCCCAAATGCTCCTGCAACCTCACTTTGTGATCCGAGGCAAGGTCGAGCGCGGCTTTGTATAGCTCGGGTGAATCGGTTGCTTCGCCGTAGAGGCCGACAAAGGCCTTGACCAAACTATCCGATTCCCTGTTGCGAAAGAGCTGGGAACCAAGTCTCTTCAGCGCTTCGTTTGTGCTTCTTGGCCAGCGTGCAAGAAAACTCTGGCTGGTGAGTTCGGGCAGGTTTTCAGCCAGCGCCCCAGCATTGTCGGCGACATAAGGATCGGTGAGCCAGATACGAATACCAGCTTCGTTCGCGACAGGCGCGACCGCGTCGGGAGCAAAGATGGTGCCGGGATCGACAAAACCCGTGTACCCGCACTTCAGGTATTCGAGAGCGGCAAGGCGCGCGCTCGCGTATTCATCCTCCGGTGTCAGCTCGCCTTTCCAATGCCCCATGGTGACGGGGGTCCCCTCCATCAAGGGCAGCACGCTGCGCGCGGTATATTGGGAGATGTGGACATGCGCGTCTATGAAGCCCGGATGGACCACGCCGCCTTTCGCGTCGAACGTTTCATCCGCGCTGTATGTGGCGAGGATCCGCTCTTGGGCGCCAAGCGCGGCAATGCGTCCGCAACGGATGGCAATAGCGCCGCCCGCTACGACGCGGTCATTTGCGTCAACGGTCAGGATCCTGCCGTTGTGGACGATAAGATCGCAGTGTTCCGGCCGCCCCGTTGCGGGCGACCTCGCGAAGGAAGCGGTCGGGATTGGCATGATATGATCCGAGCTGGATGAGGGTTTCCACGAGACTCAAGGAGGCGTGAATTCACCGCCGTTGAGGTCGAGCACCGCGCCGTTGACGAAGTCGGCGTCCGGCGCCACCAGGAAAGCAACGGCGCGAGCGACGTCTTCTGGCCGACCAAGACGGCCGATTGGAATCCGCACCAGTGATTCCTGGTTGACGGGCGAATCCGTGGGACCGGCCATCTCGGTGACGATGCGGCCGGGCGTGATCGTGTTGGCGGTGATGCCAAATTGCGAATATTCGCTGACGATCGAGCGAGCGAACCCGAGGATGCCACTCTTGGACGCGGTGTAAGCCGCGCCGGCGATCCGCGGCATGGTTCGACCGGCGAGTGAACCGATGAAGACGATACGTCCGTATCGGCGCTCGGCCATGGCCGGCAGCACGCATTGGCAGCAAACCATCGCACCGGTCAGATTGATCGCCAACACCTCATGCCATTCGGCGAGCTCGATTTCCTCGATCGGAACGCGCCCGCCGTTTCGCTTTGGTGAGTATCCGGCATTGCACACCAGAACCGCCGGCGCTGGCCAATCCGATCTGAGATCTCTGAAGAAGCCACGCACCGCCTCCGGGTCGCGCAGATCAACCACCGCGGATCTCACGCGCTCGTTGCCGTAAGAGCCGGCCAAGGCGCGGGTGGACGTCGCGACGCGTTCCGGCTGCTGACTGAAGAAGGCGACACGGTAGCCTGCGCGCAGGAGCGCATCGGCGCTTGCAAAGCCTATGCCGCTTGAAGCGCCGGTAATGACGGCAACCGGTGCTCCCTCGCCGAAATCCGCCATCAGACCTCCTCCTTGGCAAAACGGGAGGGTTCAGACCGGTCGAGTGTGCCATCAAACAGGGACAACGGCGGATGGGCATCGGGATCGGTCGCGATATCGATCAACCACGGCGCATCGGACGAGAGTGCGTCTCGAAGCGCGGGCAGCAGGTCTTCGGTCCTCTCGACTTTCATGGCATTGCAGCCGCAAGCCCTGGCGATGGCCGCATGGTCGACGGGCGCGAAATGGCAGGCAGCGGTGTAGTGGCCAAACTTGACTGTTTCGGCATCTTTCTGAAAGCCGAGCACGCCGTTGTTGAGGACGATTACCGTAACGCCGATGCCAAGGCGAACCATTGTTTCAAGCTCAGCCCAGGAATGGGCAAAACCGCCGTCCCCGACCAGCGCGACGACAGGTGCTTGAGGTTCGGCGAGCTTTGCGCCGATGGCCATCGGCAGTCCCCAGCCAAGGCCGGCCAGGCCGCGCGGCGTGAGGAAACGCTGGCCGGCTTTCAGAGCTGTGAGTTGACCGACTACCCACATGGAAGAGTAGCTAGCGTCGGCAACGACGGTCATCTCGGGGGTGAGGCAGCTTTGCAGTTCAAGCATAATGCGTTCAGGGCGAAGCGGCTGAGCATTGCGCGCCAAGATCGTCCTGCGATCTGCCTCGAAGGCGGCACGCGCTCGCGCGACCTTTCGCTCCAATTCTTCGCGGCTCGCCCGGCGCTGCGACAGGTCGCGACTAGTGAGCACCTCCGCCAGCACGTTGAGCGTCTCCGCCGCGTCGCCCACCAGGCGGAGTGCCGCCTCGTAGTTGCGACCGATTTCGCCCGGGTCGATGTCGAGATGAATGATGCGTGCGGAGCGCGGAAGCGAGCGCCAGCTGTCGGTTCCGTTTTGATTGGTGCGCGTCCCGACCAGCAGGATCACATCGGCTTCTTCCAGAAACCGTCGCGAATAACGCCCTAATGATCCCGGGCCGGTGAGCGGGCCGAGCACACCCAGCGACAGCGGGTGCGTTTCACTGACGGCCCCCTTCCCCATGGCAGTCGTCACGACCGGCAAGTGCGCCGTTTCCTGCAAGCGAGCAAGCGCCTGCGGAGCGCCGGTCGTCAGGGCCCCGCCACCAGCCATGACGACCGGCTGGCGCGCCTCCGCCAACAGTTCCGCCGCCGCTGCGATGGCTGCATCGCCTGGGCGCGACCGGTCGATCGGCCATGAGCCAAGCGTCGCCAGACGCGGATGAACAGATTTGGGCGCGGGCTCCCGCAAAAGGTCCGCTGGCAGCAACAGCACCGCCGGACCCGGACGGCCGCTGCCGGCGGCCGTGAAGGCGGCATCGACATAGTCGTCCACACGCTCCGGCGTAATGAGGCGCCTGACCCATTTGGCGCAGGGTTGGAACAAACCGACGTGGTCGAGTTCCTGAAAGGCGTTGCGGTCAAAATGCGGGCGCTCCACCTCCTGGACGAGCGCCACGATCGGCACGCTTGCCTTGAGCGCTTCGGCCAGCGGCGGCACCAACAATGTCGCGGCCGGACCATTCTGAGCCGCAACGACGGAAATGCGACCGGATCGCCGCGCATACCCATCGGCCATTGCGCCACCCATATTCTCCTGGCGGTAGGCGATTTGGCGGATGCCAACCGCCTCGGCCGCCAGGATGACGGCTGAAGGCAGGCTTTGTGCGAAAATCAACTCAACCCCGTGGCGCTTGAGTGCCCGGGCAACTTGCGTGGCGACGGTTTCCTCGGCGGACATCACGAAACCTCCTCCACGAGGTCGGCATTCCCGGCGAGGAATGCTTCAAAGGCGCCGGCGATGGCGTCGACCTCCACCTCGCCCATGGTCGTGGCAAGACAGGCCGCCGCGCCAACGGGAAGAACGATGCCGTGCCCTGCGAAAGACCGTGTCATCTCTTTCATGACCTTTGCTTCGGCAGCGTTCCAATGCGCTTGGCGAAACTCGCGTGGAGGCCTCGGCTTCGGATGGATGCGGAAGAGCGAAGCCGCCCCCGTCACGCTAAAGGGCGCATTTGCGCGTGCGATCGCGTCCTCCAGACGATTGCGCAGCGCGTTGCCCAACCTTTCAAGCCTGGCGAAGGCGATTTCATCGAGGGCCTTCATCGCGGCGTGGCCGGCCACCATGGAGATCGGATTCGCCGAGAACGTTCCGCCTTGCGGAAGCAATGGCCGGCCACCGCTGCCGTCGAACACCGTCATCACTTCGGCCAAACCTCCAACCGCGCCGATCGGAAACCCGCCGCCGATGACCTTGCCCAGGGCGAACAGATCCGGCTGAAGACCGTAACGCGCCGCGGCACCGTGAAAGGCCTGACGAAAATTGAGCACTTCGTCGCTGATGACCAGAATCCCGTGCTCGCGCGCCGTTTCCTGAACAGCGGCAATGAATTCCGGTTCCGGAGCGATGAGCCCGGCACGGCTGGGCATCGGATCGATCAGCACGGCGGCAAGGTCTCTGGCTTGCCTGCTCAGCGTCTCGCGCGCTGCAGCCGCGTCGTTGAAGCGTAACACGACGACATCGTCGAGCACTGAAGCCGGCATGCCACGATAATAGGGTGTCGCCGCGGGGCTGTCGGGGGGGCCCCAGTTCTCCGGCACGCTTGCCTGAGCCACTTCCACCCAATCATAGGCGCCGTGATAAGCGCCTTCGATTTTGGCGATCCGGGTTCGTCCGGTGAACGCGCGCGCTGCCTTGATGGCGAACATGACGGCTTCGGTGCCGGTATTGAGGAAGCGGATGCGCTCGAGCCGAGGCACGCGCGCGCATAACAGTGAGGCAAGCTCGATTTCTGCTTCCGTGGGATTGGCAAAGCAGGTGCCATTCCTGAGCTGGCTTTCGACGGCAGCAACAACAGGTTCGAAGGCGTGGCCGTGGACAAGCGTGGTGAAATTCAAGTTGAGGTCGAGAAAGCGCTTTCCGTCGGCATCGGTCAGGTAGGCCCCCTCTGCGCGCGCAATGTAGCGAGGAAACGGATCCCGTTCGACCGTGACGCGCGTCGTCCCATCCGGGAAAACAGCATGCGCGCTCTCAAACAATGCGCGCGATCGCGGCCCAGGTGGGAAAGCGGTTTCGTGGAAAGTCTGGAAACTGGACACACCTCACCTCCATGATCGGTCCGCATCTACGGACGCGCCGTTAAACGCCACGGAGGAAAATCAGATTTTGATATTTGATGCAACAAAAAGTTTCAGGTGGCCGCTTCAGCTTCCTCCCGCGCAGCGGTAACAAGTTGCGAGGACAGGCGCCGATAACCGCTGCGAATATCGTTCTCTATTGCCGCCCGCACCGCCGCCGGATCCCTGTCCTGCAAACCGCGCATGGCCCACAAATGGTTGGAAACCCCGGTCCGCGACTGCGCGAACTCCGGATAGAGGCCGTTGAAGGCGGGCCCCATACGAAGCCACAGGGATTCAATGATGGTCACGAGCCGGCCCATCCCGGAGCGGCGGTAGATCAGAAAATGAAAATCCTTATTGGCGTCGAGCACGTCAGTGTAGCGGCCTTCATCCAGACCGCGATTGATGCGCTCCTGCAGGTCTTCCAGTTCTTGAATATCCGCCTCGGTGACATTGTTGGTGGCCTGCTCGGCCGCGAGGCCCTCCAAAGAAAGGCGAATTGCGGTGATTTCATCGAGATCCGAGAGGCTTAGATAGGGGACGATCACGGTTTTAGGGCCGGTATTGATCAGTCCACCCTCCCCGATCAGGCGGGTGATGGCATCGCGTGCGGGCGTCGTGCTGACACCCAGAACTTCGGCGACCGAACGAAGAGTGAGCTTGGTGCCAGGCTGCATTGCTCCGCGAATGAGCGAATCTTTCAAAGTCGCATAGGCGGTCTCACCCAGGCCGCTATGCCTATCGATCGGCGCAAGATCGCGAGGAAGCCCTTCCTTACCTCCTTTTGGTGCAGCAACCATCGGCGATCCATCCATCTCGTCCTGCAACCACGCTGGCGGTTCAAGACCATGCTCGCCCGATTCGCCGCGGAATGCGGCCAAACCCTAGGGCCACGGCATGGCCATTGCCAGCGGATTCAGAAACGACCGCCTGTCAGCCTTGACAGAAACATGGAATTTTTGTTACACCAAATTTCATATATTAAAACTTTGACACAATCGAGCGCTTTGCAGGGAGGCTACGCATGGACGAGTTCGGGTTTGCAGTGGGGTCGATGAACAGGCGTAGAGTGATCCTTTTGGCGGCCGAAGCGGCCTCGGTCGTTGGGACTGGGCTTGCATGGCCGCAGCCGGTCATTGCTGCCCCCTTGGATGAACTCGTCCAGCGCGCACACCAGGCCGGCGAGCGACAAGTCGTGGTGGCCGGCGGCACCGGCGCCTATGGAGATCTTGTCAAGGAGCACTTCTATCTCCCATTCACAGAAGCCACGGGCATAGAGGTGATCGCGGCTGGCGGCGGCTACGGCGAAAAGCTCGCCAAGTTGAAGGCGATGACTTCTGTCGGGAGAGTTGAATGGGACGTCATCACGCTTTCGATCGACTCGTTGACCCCTGATGTCACCAGCCTGCTTCGTGACCTTGGCGATTGCGCGGCGCTGCCTGACGTGGCCTCCCAGGGTGTCGAGGGTTCATGCCTGCGCGAAGGTGTGATGTTCGATATCGGAGGCGGCGTTCTTGCATTCGACAAGCGCAGCTTCCCCGACGGCGACGCTCAGCCTGCAAGCTGGGCGAACTTTTGGGACGTAAAGACTTTCCCTGGACCGAGGGCGCTGCCCAACATCGGCAATCCGTGGTGGGCATTGATTGCGGCCCTCGAGGCGGATGGCGTCACCCGCGACGCGCTGTTCCCGCTGGACGTTGATCGCGCCTTCAACAAGCTGGACGAGATCAAGCCGCATGTCACTGTCTGGTGGAAGAGCGGCGATCAGAGCCAGCAGATCTTTCGAACGCGCGAAGTGGTAATGGCCATGCTGTTTTCCGGGCGCGCCTTCTGGCTGCGCAGCGAGGGAATTCCGCTGGGCATCAGCTGGAACGGCGCGCCCTTGGACGCCTCGTTCTGGGCGGTGACCAAAGGCGCTCAGCATCCGAACGCCGCGCTCGCGCTGCTCGATTTCATCTACACGCGCCCGAAGGCACATGCCGAGTTCGCGGCCGAGTCTTTCGGCTCGACGGCTCAGCGCAAGGCTCTCGATTTCGCGCCGGCGGACGTCAAGGCTTCAAGCGTGCTGCAGCCGGCCAACTGGTCGAACATCGTTCGCGTCGACCGCGGCTGGCTTGCGGCAAACCGCGAGAAGGTCCTGCAGCGCTGGAGCACATGGGTTGCGAGCTGAACTGAGCGAAGCCCGTTCGTGCATGTAACGAACGGCAGTGCCGGCGGACGTGGCGACGCCGAGGAGCTGTGCCTGAATTTTGGAAATTACGGAGGTAGCCGAGCAGTGGATGGAGCAAGCGTGTCGGTTCACGGCCTGGGCAAGCGATATGGCGTGGTTCGCGCCGTCAAAGCGGTCGACATAGAGGTTCGTCCTGGCGAGTTCCTCTCGCTCTTGGGCCCATCGGGGTCGGGCAAGACAACATTGCTTATGATGATTGCCGGCTTCGAGATACCAACTGAAGGCTCGATGCGCATCGGCGATCGCGACGTAACCTATGTTGCGCCGAACCGGCGCAACATAGGCATGGTGTTCCAGCGATACGCGCTGTTTCCGCACATGACGGTTGCCGATAACGTCGCCTTTCCGCTGCGCATGCGCAAGATGGAGAAAACCGAGATCGCGCGCCGCGTCGCAAACGCCCTGGCCCTGGTCCAGCTTCAAGACTTTGGCAAACGTTTCCCAAGCGAGCTGTCGGGCGGGCAACAGCAACGTGTTGCCGTGGCGCGCGCGCTCGTGTTCGAGCCCCCTGTGCTTCTGATGGACGAGCCGCTTGGAGCACTCGACAAGAAGCTGCGCGAGCAGATGCAGATCGAGATCAAGCGCCTGCAGCAACGCCTGGGCGTGACCGTCATCTATGTGACCCACGACCAGGAGGAAGCGCTCACCATGTCGGACCGCATCGCGGTGATGCGCAATGGCTCGCTCGAGCAGATCGGATCACCGACCGAGCTTTATGACAGTCCCGCCACGCCATTCGTCGCCGATTTCGTGGGTAAGACAAATTTCCTGGAGGCTGTCTGTCAGAGCTGCAACGGATCCGGTCTCGAGTTTGGCCTTGGCCAAAGTGGATTTATCTCTCTGAAGGACTGTCCACCCAATCTGACCACGCCGCCGCGGCCCGGCGAAAAAATGCGTCTCGGCGTGCGCCCGGAAGCCATACGAATGGCGTGCCCGGGGGACAGCGATAACCGGACGCTCAACGGCGTCGTGGAAGCCGTGATCTTCGTGGGCTCGTTCCGGACTTTCCTGGTGCGCCTCACGGGCGGCGAACTGGTCCATGTCCAGGCCAGCACGGACCATGACATGACACAGCCGAGCGAAGGCGATCGCGTCGGCCTGACCATACCGGGTCAGGCCGTGCAGATCTTTCGCGAACGCAGGCAGTGAAGATGGCCGCCAAGTCGCTCGCAAATGGACGCCGCCCGACTTCGGCGCGAGAATACGGGCCGATGCTGGCGCTGGCCCTCATCACCCCCTTTGTCATGCTTCTCTTCGGTGGCTTCCTCTATCCGGTCGGAGCGCTTTTGTGGGGAAGCATCTTCGTGCCGGAGGCGACGCTCGCGAACTATGCGCGTATCCTTCATGAGCCGCTCTTTCTGCTTGTCTTGTGGCGGACGTTCGAGATCGCCTTCGTCGTGACCGCGCTTGCTTTTCTGCTTGGCTATCCAGTTGCTTTGGCCATAGCACGCGTTTCGGGGCGGAGCGCGTTGCTGATCGCCGCATGCGTTCTCATCCCCTTGTGGACGAGCGTTCTCGTTCGCTCCTATGCCTGGATTGTGCTCCTGCAGCGCAATGGCCTCGTCAACAACGCGCTGATCGAGATCGGGCTGACTGACGCGCCGTTGCGGCTTCTTTATACGCAGGGCGCGGTGATCGCGGCGATGACGCAGGTTCTGCTGCCCTTCATGATTTTGCCGATCTACTCGGTGGTTCGCAACATTCCCGACGACCTTGTCAGGGCAGCCCGCAATCTAGGCGCCGGCAGCTTCCAGGCCTTCGTTCGCGTGACGTTGCCACTGAGCTTTCCCGGCGTGAGTGCGGGCGTGCTGATCACCTTCATCTTGTCGCTCGGGTTCTACATCACCCCCGCGCTCCTAGGCGGGCCGAGCACGCTCATGATGTCGACGTTGATTGGCCAGCAGACGACGGAACTTCTCGACTGGCCATTCGCGGGAGCGCTGGCGACCACTCTGCTGTTCGCGACGCTCTTGCTGGTCATCGTCTTCCGGCGCGCGCTCGCACTCAACAAGGGGTTCAAACTTGGCTAACGCTGATCTGGTCCTCGCAGAACAAGCCGCCCGGGAAAAGCGGCCTCTCGCCATCAACGCGGCGACACTTCTCGCCTCGGTGGCGATCGGCCTTATCCTGTTGTTCCTCCTGCTGCCGACGCTGATCGTCATTCCGATGTCTCTTGGCACCTCGGCCTACATCGAGTTCCCGCCGCATGGCCTGACCCTCAGGTGGTATGAGGCATACTTCACCGACCCGGACTGGATGGCGGCGACCTG
Organism: Hyphomicrobiales bacterium; assembly: GCA_003963455.1. GTDB lineage: Bacteria > Pseudomonadota > Alphaproteobacteria > Rhizobiales > Rhizobiaceae > Mesorhizobium. The sequence continues at coordinate 22,364 of RXJA01000153.1, read as the reverse complement.
GTTCAGCTTTCGTATAGCGGTTGCGACGACAGGCTCGGCCACGATCATCGGCACACTTGCGGCAGTCTCCCTCGTCCGGGGCCGGCTGCCTGGCAGGGAGTTCCTGCGGGCATTGGCGCTGGCTCCGCTGATCGTGCCGCATATCGTCATTGCGGTCGCGCTTTATCTGGTCTTCGCCCCGCTTGGGCTGACAGGCAGTTTCTACGGGTTCGTCATTGCCCATTCGATGCTCGCCGTGCCCTATGTGGTGATCACGGTCAGCGCTGCCCTTCAGCGCTTCGATCCCAACCTCGAGCTCGCGGCGCTCAATTGCGGCGCCACGCGACTGCAGGCGTTCCTTCACATCGTGCTGCCCAACATCCGGCCGGGGGTCGCCGCGGGTGCGGTCTTTGCCTTTCTTGCTTCTTTCGATGAAGCAACGGTCGCCTTCTTCATCTCCGGCGTTGAAGGCAAGACCATCACGCGCAAGATGTTCGAGGACATCGACTTCAATCTCACGCCCCTCATCGCTGCCGTGGCCACCGTGCTTACTGTGGTCTCGCTGGTCTTGATGAGCACGATCGAGATCGCGCGGCAGCGCAGTGGCCAAGGTCGCCTTGGATAACGGCTTGGGCCGAACAAGCAGCGCGCCGGAGGCGTTCAACATTGGACGATAGCGCCGTCTGGGCGTGAAACGTCATCCCTTGGAGACAGATATGGCCAAAGGACGGATACTGGTCGGGCGCCTCTTTCATGAATCCCACAGTTTCAGCCCGCAGATCACTTCGCGCGACCGCTTCGAGATCAGGCGGGGCAAGGATCTGCTTGCGCATGCAAGGCAATCTGGAACGACCCTCGGCGGCATCGTCAATCGTGCCGAGGAACTCGGCTATGAGGCGATCCCCACGGTTTCGGCTGTTGCGCCCCCTGGTGGTCTCGTGGATCATGACTTCTACGCACACCTGCGCGACACGCTGATCGCCCAGGCTCGCCAGGAGAAATACGAAGCGATCGCACTGGAACTGCACGGCGCCATGGCGACGGCCGAGCTGCCGGATGCCGAAGGCGACCTGCTCAGGCGCCTGCGCGAGGCTGTCGGGCCTCAGGTCCCGATTGGTGTCGGTCTTGATCTGCATGCCCATGTCACGCCCGCCATGCTGCGATCGGTCGATCTCTGCATCGCATGCAAGGAAAACCCCCATTCGGATGTGGTTTTGTGCGGAGAGCGTGTCGTCGAATGCCTGGCAGACATTCTGAATGGAGAGCTGGAGCCCGTCCTCACCTTGGCCAAGGTGCCCATGATTCTCCCAGGCGCGGCGGAAACCACTGCCGGTCCGCTAGCGGAGCTTCATGCCCGTGCACGGGCTTATGCGTCGGCACATCCGGAAATCCGGGACATCTCTCTGTTCAATGTCTACCCGCACGCGGATGACACAGACATGGGCCAGGCGGTCGTCGTGCTGACCAACGGTCCGAGCAAGCGTGCCAAGGCAGTTGCGACGGACCTCGCCCAGCTGTTTTGGACCTGGCGCAACCAATTTCGCGACGATCTCCTCACGATCGACGGAGCCCTCGACCTCATCGCGCGGGATCGCTACCGGCGCCGCTATATTCTGGCCGACATGGGCGATCGCGTACTGGCCGGAGCGCCAGGCGACAGCACGTTGATCATAGAACGCGCGCTGGCTTATGGCGGTCGCCTGCGCGGCGCCATTCCGGTCACCGATCCAGTGAGCGCCGAGGCCGCCGCAAAGGCCGGGATCGGCGCTCATCTCACGCTCGACATTGGCGGTCGGATGACGCCGGGCTTCGTGCCTCTGAGGGTCTCCGGCGTCGTCGCGGGCCTGAGCGATGGCCGCTTCGTGATCAACGGACCGTTCGGCGCCGGCGAAGGGTCGTCACTTGGGGACACGGCGGTGCTTCTTGTCGATGACCGACTGAGCATCATGCTGACGAGCAAGCCCGGCTTCACGCACGACCCGGCGGCTTTTACGAGCCAGGGCATTGCTATCGCCGCCCAGGATTTCGTCGTCGTGAAGTCCGGCTATCATTTCAAGCTGAATTTTGCGGGAATCGGCACGCCGCTCAACGTCACGACTCCGGGGATGGGTTACTACACGCGGGGGCTGCTGCAGCGGCAGAAGGCCAGGTTCTGGCCCGAGCACGAAATCTCCGAACCTCCGATCAGGTCCGTTGTTTGCGGCAGATCGGCAAAGCGACGACGGCCGTGAGAGGCCTCCAAAGCGTCGGGGCGACTTCCTTCAGCATTGTCAGATGAGCCCTGCAGATCTCTCTTCGACGAGTCTGTGGAGCTCGTCGGCGCGTTCGCCGGGCAGGCGAGCGCTTGCTAGCTGCGCTTCGAACAGCGGGGCTCTACCAACGCTGCATTGACATCGAACATGACGCAGTCTGCGCCGAGCCCGTTGAGCTCCATAACAACCGCCGTGGTAGCCCAGTTGACCGTCTGGCGGGGCTGCCAGAGGTTGGATTTAGTCGTTTCAAACTTTGTGTGGTAATGCGGTCCAAGCAGCCGATCGTGAACAATCAAAAGTTTCCGGTCAGAGTAAGCGGCAAGGCCACCGCCGCAAAGGTAGACCTTGCGCGGTGGTTGTTTCCTTGATCGACCGCGAGCCTAGAGTGCTAACTGTTGGCGACGCGAACGCACTGCCCTCCTGACCATTCCAGCTTGGCCACCGTTCTTTGCAGTCGGGGCTTCGGACATGGGTAGAACAACACACCCGCAGGCCTTTGGGCTATATCGAGCAGCTCCATACCTTCGCCCATCGGGACAGGATCGGGCCCGAGCAGCGGGCGATCTCTATCAGTGATCTCGCGCTTACGCGCGAAGAGGATCCGACCAGTTCGGGCGAAACAGCCGGGCGAATTGGTACCGTTTTTTTCCTTGGGAAGATCACCGCAGTGGCCCTCGCGCTACGGTGGGGACACACTGCGGCCTCGTCTCTTGGAGTGGCCTGAGGAGGCTGGCTCGGGGCATTGCGCCGAGAGCGTCGGCAACGGGCGGCATCCGGTTTGCCTTGGATGGTGGCGACTGGAACGATGAACTTGTCTTGCAGCGTTATGAGCTTCTCTACGCAGCGGTCCTGATCGAAGAGGCGACCCGTCGTTTGAAGAGCCTATCGCTGCCAATACTGGGGGGGCCGATGATAGCGGACCACCGTCGGATTCTGGCAACCGGGAGCGCACGGCTGCGTTCGAAGATCAATCGGTGCCTCGCACCTTCTTTGCGAACGCCCATACCATCAGCGGGTATTCCTCGTCGTTGCTCAAGTCCCGCCACACGCCATAGGCTCGCACCGGGCCGCCGATATGCGCCTTGGCGCAGGCCTTGTTGCCCCAGCCGAAGGACTGCACGTCGTCTTCGCCAAAACCGCCTTCGACCATCAGTTGCTTCAGCCCCGCGGGCGTCCAGCGGTTATAGTCGTGCGGGCGCGCATGCACCCGGAAGAGGAAGGGCGTCGCCACCATCGCCCAGCCGCCCGGCCTCACCATGGCGTGGATGTTGGCGACGGCCGCCTGCGGGCGCTGTACATGCTCCAGCACCTGGTCGGCGATGACGATCGAATATTGCTGCTCGGTGCGATCCTTGCAGATGTCGAAGTCGGGGAAGTCGACAGAGCGACAGTCCGGACACAGCGCCCGCCAATAGCGATTCCAGCCCGGCTAGATCTCGATCACGTCGCGCGACTTGCGGTTGGCAGCTTCGAGGAATGTGGTGAAGGCTTCTATCTGGCGGATGCGCAGCCAGTTGCGGTTGTCGTAGCGAAGAAGCCGCTTCACGGTTTGTTTGCCACGGTTCGTGAGCGCGCCAGCAAGGCTTGTCATTCTCGACCTCCTCCTGCCCGCCGCAGAACCTCCTTATCCTGCAAACCGTACAAAAGAATGACGGCGCGAAAGAGCCGGCGCTGACGGCGCCGGCCTCCCGCCGATCAGACTTTGATCAATAATTGCCGTTGTAGTAGCGGTCGTCGCAGGGCGCGGTGTAGATGCGGCCGTAGCGGTCCTGGTAGCGGCAGAGCTGGTCGCCGCGACGCTGCGGGGTGGTGGCTGAGCCGACGACTGCGCCGAGCAGCGCGCCGCTGGCGGCGCCGATAACCGTGCTCTTGGTGTTCCCGCCGATCGCCTGGCCGACGAGCGCGCCGCCGGCGCCGCCGATCAGCGCGCCGGTGGTGGCCCGCTGCTGGCCCTCGGTCTGTGTCTCGCAGCCGGCAAGGGCGGCGGTCATGAGCACCGCCAGAAGGGCCTTCTTGATGATCATCACTAGAACTCCTCTGAAGCCCCAGGAAATAACAACAGGTTGAAAACAGGGGCGATTTCGCCCAAGTGCTGTCGCATTGCGGCGGAACGGGGGCGGAGCCTGCTCACGAAGTGAATCACGGTTTCCCGGCAGTTGATCACCATGGTTGCCAAAACCAAAAGACTTTCAGCGGCCGCCAAGCGGAACCAGGATGGTGGTGACCACCCGACGATCGGCGTCTGCCCATGGCCTTCCCACAAGAGGTGGGATCAGGAACCGCCTCGCCGTCCTCGATAAAGCCTTCAACGTGAAAGGCCAAAGTCTGTTCGGCTAACTCGCGCGCCTCGTCCAAGGTCGCGCCGGCCGTAACGACACCGGGCAAGTCGGGGAAAGACAGGCGGTAATCGCTGGCGTCCTCTTTGTGGATCAGTCCGACGTATTGGCGCATTCCGTTCTCTTGCCGCGCAGTCATCGACCGCTAGTTCAATGCACCAGCACGACGGCGCAAGGCGATGGACAAGTTTGCAGCGGCCGGCAAACCTCCCCAAGAGAGGCGCAGAGTTCGCGCCGCCCAATACCTGCGCATGTCCACGGAGCACCAGACCTATTCCCTTGATGCCCAGAAGGATGCCATCCGCAACTATGCCGAGGTCATGGGATACGACATCGTTGCAACCTATGAAGACCCCGGCCGAAGCGGATTACACCTGGAAACCAGGCCCGGCCTCAAAAAACTGCTGTTCGACGTGGAGCACCGGATTGCCGATTTCGAGACGGTAATAGTTTACGACGTCAGCCGATGGGGCCGGTTCCAGAACATCGATGAAAGCGCGTCCTACGAATATCGATGCCAGATGGCCGGCGTTAGGATCGAGTTTTGCGCCGAGCAATTCGGAAATGACGGCACTGTCGGATCGGACGTGCTCAAGGCCATAAAGCGCAGCATGGCCGCGGAATACAGCCGCATGCTGTCACAGAGGGTTTTCTTAGGCCAGGTGAGAGCGGCCGGCATGGGGTTCCATGTCGGCGGTTTGCAGGGGCTCGGTCTGAGGCGTCTGATGATCGACCAGTCCGGACAGCCGAAGCTAATACTCGGCCGCAGCCAACACAAAAGCTTGCAATCCGATCGTGTAATCATCGTTCCGGGACCGGCGGAGGAAGTAGCAACCGTTCAGCTGATCTTTCGCCTGTTTGTTGGTTCCAGAAAAAATGAAGCTGAGATCGTAAGGTACTTGAATGAACGGGGCATAAAGAATGACTTCGGCCGACCTTGGAAGCGAGATGGGGTACGCCGTGTCCTCACCAACGAGAAATACATCGGCAACAACGTTTGGAACCGACGCTGCACGAAACTCAAGACCAAGATGGTGTGGAATCCTCCGGACCAATGGGTCAGGGCCGATAATGTTTTTGAGCCGATCGTAAGCCGAAGACTGTTTGACAAGGCGCAGCGAAAAATTGAATTGCTCTACCCGCGCATGAGTGATGATGAACTGCTGGCGGCCCTGCGCAAGGTCTACAAACGCCATGGGAAGCTGTCTGATGCGATCATCAAAGCAGCGCCCGAATGCCCGTCGACCTGGCGCTACAGATCGCGTTTCGGAGGGCTGCTCAATGCCTACAGGCTGGTCGGTTGCCTGCCGCCAAGGAAGTGTCACTTTATCGATCTGAGGAAGCGCCTCGAAGCTACCCGCCGCCGGGTAATGGAAGACCTGCTCTTCGCGATCGAAAAGGCAGGAGGGCAAGCCTCCTTTGACTCCGGAACAGAGCTCATCCGGATCAATGACGAGTTCACCGTGGTGATCGCGATCGCCCGTTGTCGCGTCTCGCACAGCGCCTATCCCCGCTGGTCTTCGAGGGCTGTGGGAGAGGTCCAGGCGGATATCTTCGTTCTCATCCGAATGCATCCAGGCGATCTGGCCATTCGTGATTACCTGATAGCCCCTATGCACGAAATCGACGAGATCAGGGGAGATTTCCATGTCAACAACGGGATGAGGCTGGATTCGTTTCTTTTCCCGTCCCTGGATCCACTTGTTGCGCTGACTGAACGGGCATCCGTGGGGAGCGGTGTGTGAAGGCACGGGGCAAATCTTTGGGGCTGGAAGCCGCCTACCAGGTTCTGCAGAATAGCAGCATCAGGCACGCCGCCCTGGTGGAGAAGATGTACGAACCCGCCCGCTTGTTCACAGGTCCCTGGCTGTGCAGGACCTATGTGGCTGAGTCCGAAAGAACCCGCAGATTGACGGCCGAGGCGCGGATCCCCCGGGACCGGCTTGAGATCATTGTTCAAGCGATACGACATTTGTTGAAACACGAACTATTCCGCCGTCTGTTATCGGCCGAAGGCCTCGCGGCTATGCCGAAGATTCTGGGTCAGCGGATCGACACCGAGCAACCCGCGCAAACCCTGTGTCCATCTCCAGAACCAAAGCCTTTGATTGGTGGAATCTTGCCCGAGGTGCTGGATCTCCTGCAGGATTGGTATGTGCCGCCCCAGGTCTTCGCATCGTTACGCAGGATGCTGCCGGACAGGCAGCTCAAAGCGGCAAGGCTGATGATTGCCCTGAACCGGGCGAACTTTCACTATGCGCAGCTTCTCAGCACACTCACGCCGGCGTCGCAACTGACGGACCCGTCCAGGCCGAAAAGGAAGTTTGCCGGCGTAACAGCCGAGCAGCTGGCTGCCATGGAAATCGAGTTTGATGCGCTGAATGATGAATTCCTGCACTGCGCCGGTCTTTGCGGCATGTGGGCGTTGGAGCTCATGGCGGCAAGGTCCTATCTCGACCGGCTGATGGAGAATGCGCGGGTGGTTAGATACCTTGCGCAAAATTTCCCGGAGCAGCTCGCAAGGCTGCAGACGATCCTGGATATTCCTATGGGCCGGGAAGCAGCTCTGGCGCGTCCGAAAGGGTCCGGCCGAAGGCGCAAGCACCTCGTCTTTTGATATCCGTGAAGACATCCATTCGGTTCCTGCGTGCGTTGCCTTGGATTCCTTGGCCGAGCGGAAAATCAAAAATACCGGACGTGTCGTTCGCCCAGTAGGGAAGAGGCCCCGTCGACCTGTCGACGGGGCCGGATTCTTTAGAGTGGTGTGGTTCGGCGAACGCGGTCGCGTTCGGCCTCGATATCATCATAGGGCTCCGCGGTGGCGTCGAACCCTGTCCAACCGCCGGACTCGTAGGCGCTACGCCGTTCGTCGAGATTAACGGAACGCTCTCCGCGCAGTATACGCTCAGCCTCGCCGGTAAGCCGATCGTCGACATTGGCAGTCACCAGACTGCCGCCGCGGCGAACGCCCTCGGCGTAGACGTGAGCATCTCGTTCCGAAACGCCGGATTCCGTCAGCGCCCCGACGATCCCGCCGGCTGCTCCACCGACCACAGCGCCGCCGACCGCGCCGACAGCCGTAGCAGCGAGCCAGCCAGCCGCCACCACAGGCCCGACACCGGGGATGGCCATGATCCCGAGCCCGGTAAGGAGCCCGCCCGCGCCGCCGACAAGCGCGCCGAGGCCGGCGCCGGCCGCTGCATCTTCGCCGGCTTCCGAGGTCTCATCCTGCCGATACCAATTGTCTGAATTGTTGGCCACGATGCTGATGTCGTCTCGCGGCACGCCGATCGCTTCCAACTCGCTTACGGCGTCGGAGGCGTCCTGATAGTCATCGAAAAGTCCGGTGACAGTTGTCATTGTTCATTCCATTTCTTAAATCTGGTCATTGAGCCCCGGCAACAACGTTGCCTTTGAAATCGAGCGCCACGGCTACCTGCTTTCCGTCTTTCTCGGCGGTGCCGCGCCAGATGCCCTGGTCGTCCTTCGTCAGCGCGCTGACGTTCGAGAAGCCGGCATCCTGAATGCGCGATTTCGCCTGCGCTTCAGTGAAGCTATTGGCTCCCGGCACCGGGGCGGATGCGTTCTGGTCGGTGCTTGTTGCAGCCGGCGCGGTGCTGGTGGTTTCGGTAGCGTCGGTTTTGCCGGAGGCGAGCTTTTCGACCATCTCCTGGTGCATCTTGAGCGTCGGCAGCGTCTGCTGCGCAAATGCCTTGAGATCGGCGTTGTCGCCGTCGGCCGCATAGTCCCGGAAAAGCTTGACCGCGTCTGCGTGCGCGTCTTGCTGCATCTTTACGTAGGACTGGTCGACCGATCCGTTCGCGGACTTCAGCGACTCAAGGTCGCTCTTGTGCTTCGCGTCCGTTTCGGCGGGAACCTGAAGCTTCTGTTCGCCGGCGATCAACTGCAACTTGGCGTTGGCGGCGCCGTGATCAGTTATCATTTTCTGGGCGAAGTCGTTGACGGCCTGTTCTTTCGCCTTGCCCTGGACGATCTTGCTGGACTCGACCTCGAATATCCCGCCCTCGGCCGCCTTGTTGACGAAATCCTGTGCCTTTTCGGCGCTGAGCGCCGGCTGGGCAAAACCCAGCGCGACGGCCGCGCAGAGCCCGGCCGATAGCAAACGAATTTTCATGGATGATGTTCTCCAACGCACTGAATTGTGCTTGGAGGCAAACAGAAGGGCGTAGGGTTTGTTCCAACGGCAACTCGATTTCGGTGTGCGCCGCTGACCTTCGCATCTACGCAAGCACGTGCACCGGTGTTGGATAGCGTCTCCAGTCCGGACGCCCTATCTATCTGGCATGCCCGGCCGCCGAAAAACCGAACCGACCGCCAAATTGATGGCTGAGTGGCCGCTGTCTCCGGCGGCAACACTTGGATCGTCTGTGCGGGCGAGGGGCATTTTCCTCGAGATCCGCGCGCGCCTTCCCGCGCCCCTGAGAAAGCTGCTTCACATCGAATCCCGGGTGCTCAGCTTGCGCCTGCCGGAGGGCGTGGATGCGGATGTGCAAGCGGCAGCGTCTATTGTGGCCAAAGCCATGCGCGACATCGAGGACCTGCCGGTGATCCCGCGCGAAGTCGAGGACATTCTGACGATCAAGCAGGGCGAGCGGCACCGCTGGTTGAAGGATGGCCGGCTGCAGAGCGCGGGGACCAGAACAGTCAAGCTTCGCGGCCGCGCCAGGAAGATCACCTTCCACGTCTTCGACCCGCGCCACATCGAGGATATGCTCGACCGAGACATGGTCACCGTCTGGCGAGAGGAAGATGCGGCAGCCGCCGCCGAGAACCGCCGGCGTGCCGCCGCAAGGGCCGCCTTGAAACGCGCGCAAAAGAAGGGGCGCGAGGCCGCTGATCATACTGACGAAAGCCGCGACGAGGCGCCCCGCCTAAGAGGCTGGGAAGATTTCGATATGGACGGCCTCTTGCGCTGACCGCGATCCGTAGTGTCAGGTCTTCGGCGGGCCGCAGCGTCCTTTAAGCACGGCGATCTCGGTCTCGTGGTCGCCGCCGGACATCGACGCGACAGGCACGCCGATGAGGAAGACGCCAAGCGCGTCGCCGTTCGCTGCCTTGTTCTGCTGGTTTGTCAGAGTCGCTAGGCGCTCTTTATCGGCTTGCGTGCAGGGGCCAGCATTCGGCACGCCCGCTATTTTGTCCGGCGGTGTCGCACAACCTGCAATGCAAACGATCGCAGCCACGGTTAAAGCAAACCGCTTCATAGTCCCCCCAAAACCTAAAACCCGTCGCCAACGTTGCTTAGCTTGCCTCGGATGGCAAGCCGCCAAACCCGGATTCGACAACAAAATGCAATTGAAGCATTATACCAGCCGGTGTCGGGGGATGCCTCAGTGGGTTTGCGATCGTATTTGTCTGCAGTGACTGCGGTGCTTTTGTCGGGTTGTGCTGCCGACTATTGGAACAATTACGATACGGCGACGCTTGCATCCGGCGACGCAAACAACGTCAATTCGCTTCTGCAGACCGTCAATCCGTTCAACCCCAACAGCAATAACACCCATATCGAAGGTGACGGCCAGCGCAGCGCCGGTGTCGCGCAGCGATACCTCGGCATTCCGCCTGTACCGACAGGTCAGCCATCAGCGCCGAACGGTGGAGGCGGTGGCGACTCCGGCAATCATCCATGCGATCTAAGCACTCAAATGGATAGCGCTGGCAGACCTTGCGGTGGGCGCGCGGCGAAAGACGGCGGCCGAACCGGACATGAGGCGAACTAGCGATGGCATTCAGACTGTTTCCACGTCATCGTCGGCTGCGCAGATTGGTGCCACGACGACTCATCGTTGCGACGATCGCGGCGGCCGGCGCGCTTGCTGCGGTGACGGCGATGAAGCACCCTGACAGCCTTAACGAGATCAATCTGCAAAACGTGGCGGTAGCCGGGCCGGAGCCGATCATCGGCGTCGCATCGGTCATCGACGGCGATACGATCGAGGTCCACGGGCAGCGGATCCGCTTCAACGGCATCGACGCGCCTGAGAGCCGGCAATACTGCGACGATGCCGAGGGTTTTGAATACCCGTGCGGCCGGCGATCGGCGAAAGCACTGGATAGCTTCCTTGCCGCCTCAAGGCCGGTGCAATGCACGTTCGTGACCTGGGACCGCTATCACCGCTTGGTCGGGGACTGCCGTCGCTCCGACGGCGCCAGCGCGGCGGCGTGGATGGTCGAACAAGGCCAGGCGCTTGATTGGCCGCGCTACAGCCATGGAGCCTATGCGCAACAGCAGGCGAAGGCGGAGGCGGCAAAGATCGGGCTGTGGGTCGGAAAATTCGATGCCCCCTGGGATTGGCGCGCGTCACACGCCGACGGCGCGGCGCCGTCGACACGCCAGCCGCTCGGCATAATCAGCCGCAGGCTGGTCGCGCAGAGTGGCTATTCATGCGAGCCACGGCGGACGTGTAAGCAGATCAGCTCGTGCGACGAGGCCCAATGGTATCTGCACAACTGCTCGTGGGGCGGGAAGCTGGATCGCGACGGCGACGGGGTTGCCTGCGAGAGACTTTGCTGATTGCTCTAGCTATTCGTCCACAGCCCCCACAATGTGAGTCGCCGCTTCAACCAGACGCTATAGCTTGCAGTCGGCCCAATGCCCACAAACCCAGTCTTTCACAACTGCCGAACAGTGCGCAGCCGATACCATAACATCGCTTGCTCGGCGAAACGAACCAGGCCCCGCGGCTAGATACCCTTTCCCACGCTCCCGTCATGCCGGGCAGTGTGATGCCGATGGCTACGTCGTGCGAACCGCACATCGGGCAACGCACCTTGCCTTTCAGCTCAGAAACCAGGCAGGCGCGGCCTCGCGTGATCATGAATGTCATCAAGTCGAGATCGTAACGGAAGCCGCATTCGCGAATAGTCTTCAAGCCGGCGCGACGCCCCCGACATACAGCGGAAATGGATCCTGCCTCCGGCCTGCCAAACATCCCTGACAGTTTCGATCGCAATCCGCCGAGCCGCCCCGTCCATCAGCCCCGACGGTCGGGCGGCGGCAATCCAAGCCCAGTCATCGGCGCGCCGTGGGGCCTCTGATAGTCGATGGCCCTGTCCCTCAAAAGGTTGACAGCCTCGCGCATCTGCTGCTTCAGCGCGCCAATCGCGTCGTAGTGCGGACGAAAAGGCGTCAGCGAAAGGCTGGCGGCGTCCAGCACTGCGTCGAGGCTGTGCATCTTTTGCTCGATGGCCCAGAGATGGCCTTCGGAAATGTCGTCACGGCGGCGGTGGCGGGGCATATTTCGTTCTCCCATTGATTAGAACGAAATGAGAACAAATTCCTTGCCCGTCAAGCCGGTTTGTGGAATCTTTTCGCCATGAGCGACGAGCCAACATGCCCTTCGGAGGCCACGGTATCGCGAGAGCGCGCAGCGGTGCTAGGCCATAGTTGCGAACACGCCCGTTGCGGCAAGGATGCTGGCTGGGGCTTCGTTCGGCCGAGGCAGTCTTCGCATTGGTTCTGCTTCGAGGATCGTGGCGACGGGGAGGCCTATCTATGATCAGTCCGCCTCGTCGCGCCGGACACTATCCAGACCGCGAGGTCGACTGTCAGCAGGCCATGGAGCCCGGCTTTCAAGCGATCCTCGACTGCATGGCCGAGGCAGGCTGGACGCGCGAGGAAGCCAAGCGGGTGCTACGCCGGCTGATCGCGGCCGACAACATGGCGCAGAAGGAAACCGCCAGGCTGGAAACGGAGCTGGCTATCGCTCGGGCGATGATCCGGGCCGGCAGGTAGGCGCCCGGGAGCCGTCCCATTTGACTCGCTATCCATGCAGAAAAGGCGCATGGCAAATCATCGCTGGCCGACGAAAAGGGCGCCGGCGCCTGAAAAAGACCACAGATGCTTTCGCCCCGGAACATGGAAGGAAAGCAATGGGCTCCTCTAAGACTCTTAAATCATTGGCATCGGTCGAGCTGATCGGCGCCATGGGCGAATGGTTCGTCCGCGTCACCGAGAAGGACGGTTCAAGCCTCACGAGATCGTTTGAGCACAAGGACTATGCCACCAGCTTCGCGGAAAACCAGAAGACGCGGCTGGGTTTGTATGAAGTCATCCGCATCTAATGCCCTAACTTCACAACTGCGCCCTCGTCGAACTCGGCTTCCAGGCTCTCGCTCACCGGCTTCGGCTCGCTCCCAAGCGGCACGCCGTCGAAGCCCTGCAACCACGCTTCCGCATGTTCGGCCCAATCCGGCACCACACGTTCCTTGCCATCCTTGCGCGCCTGCTGGCCGTACATCCAGGCATAAGTGACGCGCTCCTGGTCCTTCTTGGCTACTGCCATGTTTCCTTATCCGGCGGCGGCTTGCGGCCTTGCAGGCTAGCGACCAAGGAAGACTCGTCAACCACTCCCGCCTGAAATGTGCGTATGATGGCAGCCGCGAGCCATTCCTTCTCGGTATCTGTGGAGCCGGGCGGTAAGGCCTGCTGCAAAACACGTTCGAGCATTGCCAGATCCTCGGAACTGATCACGTCTCTTGGCCAATGTTGCATGGCCTGCGCTCCGTCTGTCGTGAAACAAAGTCGGGCCGGCCCGCTTATCTTGGTGACACAGGATTTCGCAGGCCGGACCAAGCTCCGCCTCTGGGGCGGGCATCAATATTTCAGCCAAAAAAAGCCGCCGATTTCAATATCATTTGAAACCTCCACGACGGTCGCACGTTTGAGGCGTCACAATCGGTGCGAGGAGGACCATTTGGCGAAGCAGATCGAAAGCTGGAACGACACCTATAGCGCTCCGGAATTGGCCGCAAAATACGGGCTGACAATCGACCAAGCGCGAATTGTCATCAGTTCCAATGGGCCATCGAGACACGGCTGCGACGTGGGTGCGATGGCCTTTCGCAATGCTCTGAAGCTTCGGGCCGGACGGCAATTGCAGTCGCATCGTGCTGTCAGTCTTCCCAAAAATCCTTGAGCATCGCGTGGCGAAGCTGCTCCTCGCCCTTCAGGAACCGCACTCTGCCCGAAAGCCCCGGCCGCAGCCACTCCGCCTTTTCCTTTTTGAGCCCCTTTGGCGGCGGCGCGCCGACCTTGCCGTGGACGCGGTCCCATAGCGCCTGGCGCTTGTCTGCCTTGAAGGTCACGAAGGCGCCACCCATGTAGCGGCCCTTGTCGGCCATCAACACCATCGCCGGCTTGCCGCGCTCGCGCTGCACGCCGATGATGTCCATGTCCTTTTCCTCGAAGCATTTGATCTTGCGCCATACCGTCGTCGGGCCGCTGCGATAGACGCTGTCCAGCCGCTTCGAGACGATGCCTTCGAGGTTTGCCTCGCAGGCCAGGTGATAGACGGCGTCGGCGGTGCCCGGCAGGGCTTCGGAAAACTGGATGTGCCCGCCGGCCGGGATCAGCGCCTGAAGCACCTCGCTACGGTCTTTCAGCGGCATGTCGCGCAGGTCATGGCCGTTGAGGTGGAGAAGGTCGAAGGCGACGAGATAGAGATCCTGCGGCCGACGCGTGATTGCGGAGCGGAGCGCATGGAAATCCGACAGGCCCTTGTCATTGAGCACGATCGTCTCGCCATCGAGGATGAAGCTTTCCGCGTTGAGTTTCCCGGCCTCCGCGGCGAGCGGCCGGTACTTCGCCGTCCAGTCGATGCCGCTCTTGGTGTAGAGGCGGAGGCCGTCGGCATCCTTGATGACCTGCGTCCGGTAGCCGTCGAACTTGATTTCATGGCTCCACTCGGCGCCTGCCGGCGGATTGTCGAACCGCTCCGGCTCCATCGGCTGGATGAAGCTGAGCCTGACGCTGAGCTTACGCATGCACACATCCCCGAACGGCGATTCAATAGCGCAGCCGTCTTTCAGTTCCGTTAGCGGCGGCTAAAGAGGAGAGGAACTTCCCGCCGATGTCAGTGTTCATGCGATAGTAGGAGGAAGTGCCATGGCAGACGACAAGACCAAGCGAGACTTTCGCGACCGCGACCGCGTGTCAGCCGATGAAGATTACGAGGTGGAATATTTCTCTCAGAAAGTCGGACTGACGCCTCAGCAAGTTCGTGATCTGATCGGAAAGCACGGCAACAACCGTGAAACGCTGGAGCGTGAGGCAAGGAAACTGCGGGGGTGAAGATTTCGGAGCTTGGCCCGCGCATAGTCGGACGACACCACTGCGGCGAGCCCATGGGGAGGCCCGATCACTTCCTGCTATGCCCAGCCTGCGGTCAGGCAATTGACCTTCGCGATCTGCGGCAGGTGATCTGGCACCAGCGGCCAGCCCACGGGCCGCTCGAATTGGACGCATAGCGGCCGTCCTCAGCAACCCAACGAAAGATCTACCGCCCGAGCGGCAGCCTAGACACTGAAACCAGTTCAGCCTCATCCCTGATTCCGGCCAGGTAATTTGCCAGCAAGCGAGATGCGAGGGCATCCCGTTGGTCTGGAGACTGGCGTTCGTCCTTCAATCTCTCAAACGCGCGACCGAGCAGCGCGACTTCCGAAGGGCTGAAGATCCCAGCTTCTTTGGCTCTTTGGTGAATCGGCAAATGAGGTCCCTCCCATGGCTGATCCCTCAAAAGCACATTAGATTGACCGGCGCTTTTGTCGGTTGTCAATAAAGAAAAACCCGCCGACTAGAGCCGACGGGTTATCTTCCCTCAAACTGCTTGTGCGCCCCTTTCCCGGATGGTCCGCCTGAACCAGGAACCCCGCACAAGGATGTCATAGAGCTGGATGAGCTCGGCCGCTGTAGTATTGCAGCAACATCTAAGGGGATTCACAGAGCTCGTTTCTGTGGAAGTGCTGTCGCCGCGCGGATCACCGCTTGCCAGCGATTTCTATCGTTTGGTTGCGGATCTCCTTGCGGAGATCGGCCAGCTCGCCGGTGAAGGCGTTGATCGCCTCGACCAGTCGATAGCCAAGCTGCCGACTCTTCTCGGCGTCGGAACGCTGCGCGGCCGCCTCGCGGAAATGCGCCCTGATCGCGTCAGCGAGCCACCTCTGCGTGTTTGATAGAACAAACTCGACTGTCGATGAACCATTTCAAAAAGTTTGCTAGAATTATCCGATGCTCACGAAAAGAGCGCCGGAACAGCGGGGCCAGGAGTTGAATATTCTGAAAACTGCCGCTCCAAGGAGCGAAAAACTAAACCCAAGTCTGCCTGAAGGCTGTTCTAAACGCTCTTTTTGCACCGTTTGCCGCAAAGAGATCTGACTTGAACGGTTTCGATAAAGAGCGTCGTGACACCCGCGATAGGGCGAGTTGGGTCTGGTCTCAGTTCCTCATCGTGGATCAGCTCCTATCTCGGGGATATGGCGTCTGACATTACGCCGCAGCAACGCTTCGAAGGCAGACAGTGCCGGAGACATGGACCGCCCGGCTGGCCGTATCATGACGATATCACGGGCGATCGGCGGTTCGACGAGGGGACGCGCCAGGATAGCGCCGCCGGCCACTGCCCGCGCATAGGTCGGCAGCACCGCCACCCCTAACCCAGCCTCCACCAACGCCAGCGCTGTCGTGATTTAAGACACATCGTAGGCCGGCTGAAGCGGAACCTGGACCTGCTCGAAGCCAATTTCCACCAGCAGGCGAATGCAACCGTCACGAGAGAGCGTAATGAATGGCTGCCCGTCGAGATCTCTCCATGTAACACTGGTCCTAGAGGCGCCCACAGCAGATGAGCGCTTCCTTTGATTCGGGGGACAAGGATGCTCCATCAAAGCCTGAGATCAATCTCTAGATCATGCCTGCTGGTGCCGATCCAAGCGATGGACGCCGGCTTGGCCTAAGCGATGATGGTCTTAGACGATTTAAGCGATCGGGGACGTGGCGTCCTTCGCTGGAGCAATTAGACTTGCGTCAAGGCTCATATCAAGCGACGGGTGCGCAGCCTACTGGCGCTGCCGCATCCAACAATACAAATACAATTGCGAAGATAACTCGTGCCAAAATCAGTATTGGCTTCCGAGACGTGGAGCCGCGGGATAGGGCGAAGCGCAATTCCGGAACCGAACCTATCCACAGGAATATTTTGTTGGTATTTTTGTTGGTCTGACCTGTCGCTGCTAGATCACCAACTAACTGAAAACCAAGACAGATTTCTTTGATTTGGATTCCGCCTCTGGGCACCACCACCTCTTCTCCCGCCATTCCCTTCCGCCGCGCGACCTACCCGCGCGTTGCTGAAAGCGGCTGAATTTGCTTGTCTTTTCGGGATGGGGATTGGGCTCAAGCGATTTCGCCCACGATTGGGCAACGCGCCCAACGGGTCAAGACATCGGTCTTTTGTCGATATGTGCGAACCTGTTGGTATCGAAGGCCCCCAATGGCCCCCTGAACTCACCGATTCTGGTGAAGGATCGTTTCGGCGGCGATGAAGCCCCAGGTCATGTTGGGCCCCAGGGTCGTGCCGGCTCCCACGGCGCGCGTGCCGATCGGGTTGGCCATGGCAAGCCCCGCCGCGTAGAGCCCGGGGATGATCGAACCGTCCGGCCGCAAGACCTGCGCCCGCTCATTGGTGCGGGCGCCGCCCTTGGTGCCGAGGATCGAGCGGTTGATCGTCATGCCGACATAGGGCGGCTTGTCGACCGGCTTCAGGCGGTTCTTGGGACCGTGCGCCTTGTAATCCTCCCAGCCATTCTCGCCGCGGCGGAAATCCTCGTCGCGTCCCTTGGCGCAAAAGCCGTTCCAGCGGGCGATCGTCTCTTCTAGCGCCGCCGCCGGCAGCCCGAGCTTCGCGGCCAAGCCAGCGATCGTATCGGCCTTTTTGACCCATTGGCGTTCGTAGGAGGCATACCAGCGGAACGGCAGCGACGTCTTCAGGAAACGATGATCGCCGACGAGATAGCAGGGCAGGTTCACCGGCATGCCGTCCGGCCCGCGCGCATCGATCGCCTCGCCGATGTTGAAATCATTCTCGCTGACGAAGCGCTTCGCATCGCGGTTCACCACGATCGAGTGCGGCTCGGCCTGGAAGGTCATGGGCAGGCCGTGCGGCTTGCCCCGGTAACGTGTCGGCAGGCAGGGATAGACATTCGCCTGGTCCATGCGGTCGAGTTCGGCGCCGACGGAAGCGGCCAGTTTCTGGCCGTCGCCCTCGTTGGTCGGAGGGCTGCCGATGCGATCGAGCGCACCGGGGAAATGGCGCGCCCGCATCTCGGCATCCCATTCGAAGCCGCCCGTCGCGATGATCACGCCGCGCGGCGCTAGAAGCGTTGCCCGCCGGCCATTGCACTCCACCTCGGCGCCGATGACGCGCGAGTCCGAATCCTGAAGCAGGCTCACGGCGCGCGTTTCCAGTTGGAAGGCGACGCCCGCGTCCAGGCAGCCCCTGATGAGCCCGGTCATGAGGGCGGTGCCCTGCCCGCCCGAATTCGTCAGCCGCCGCCAGAGCAGCCTCGGCCAGAGCCTGAGGCCTGCGCGGATGGGATGATGATAGAGGTCGAGATCGACGATTTCCTGATAGCTGAAGCTGTGCGGCAAAGTGGAGCGGCGCAGGCGCGGCGCAAACTTGCCCAGCATGCGGCGGCTGAGCGGCCTCGGCGAGACCATGCGACCGAAAAGCCTGCCGCCGGGTGCCTCGGCGAAGGGATCCGGCTCGTTGACCAGGCGGAAGTCGAGAGGCGTGTTGCCGGAGAGGAACCGCAACATATCGGGAGCGGCCCTGACGAAGGCGCTCCAGAGCGCATCTTCCTTGCGCGCCCAGCCCTGCGGCGCCACGGCGCGCAGATAGGTCAGCGCATCTTCGCGGCTGTCGGCAACCCCGGCGCCCGCCGCCACATGGTTGGCGGGTATCCAGACCCCGGCGCCCGACATGGCCGAAGTGCCGCCCAGCCATTCGCTCTTTTCAATCACCAGCACCTTGAGGCCACCCTTGGCGGCCCTGAGCGCCGCCGAGCAGGCCGCAGACCCCGAACCGATAACCAGAACATCGAATTCGCCCATTGCGGTCCCCTGCTGTCATCGCGGCGTCACTATAGGTGCGGGAAATTAAATCTGTCTACTATTGTGTCGACACTTTTTGCGTTATACGCTTCGTTGGTGAGCGGCATTCTCCCGTATGAACATTCGCAGCCCCTTTCGACAGGCAGAGCCATGGACGACACCCACCTTCCTCCTGCTCCTTCCGGCATCCATGTTTCCGGATCCGAAACGCGTGAAAGTTATTGGCAGCCGGTGCCGGCGAACGGCCATATCGACGTGGCGCTGGCGCCCCATATCGTCGGCATGGAGCATCCGTTCGCGCTCGGCACGCAGTCGGTCGCGCCCGGCGGTTATGTTCGCGAGCACACGCATGATCGCAACGAAGAAGCAATCTACGTGATCGAAGGCCATGGCCGTGCCGTCGTCGACGGCAAGGAGTATCCGATACGGCCCGACAGCGTGGTGTTCCTGCCGAAGAATGTCAGGCACATGTTCATCAACGATGGCGAGACGCAGCTTCGCTGGGTCTGGCTGATCGTGCCCAACGGGCTCGAGGACTTCTTCCGCCTCATCGGCAAGCCGCGCAAACCCGGCGAGCGTGTGCCCTCCAACTTCCCGCGCCCGGAAAACGTGCTGGAGATCGAGCGCAAGACGGTCTTCGGCGCCGACCTCGCCGACAAGTTCGATCCCGTGAGCCGTAACTCCTGAAGAAGCCGGATGACGACGCTTGGTCTCATCGGCTACGGCGCGATCGCGCGTGACCTCGTCTCGGCCTTTTCACCGGACACGATCGACTGGGTTGTGCTCCTGCGCGAAGGCGCCAGGCCTGAATTGCCGGCCAATGTCAGCGCGGTCACCAGGCTCGATCTGCTGATCGACGCGAAGCCGGAAGCGGTGGTCGAGGCGGCAGGCCAGGGGGCGGTGGCCGCCTACGCGCCGGCGGTGCTCGAAGCCGGGATTCCGACCGTCATTGCCTCGGTCGGCGCGCTTGCCGACATGGCGCTTCATACACGCCTTACCGACGCCGGCCGCATCGGCGGCGCTCGCTTCATCCTGCCGACTGGCGCCCTGGGCGGCCTCGACTATCTTCGCGCGATAGCGGCCCTTCCCGACGCGCGGGTGCGCTACACCTCGCGCAAGCCGCCGGCAGCCTGGAGGGCGGAACTCGCCGCCCTCGGCCTGACGGCCGGGCACGATGCAGTGGTTTTGTTCGAGGGCACACCCGCGGAAGCGGCAAGGACCTATCCCAAGAACCTCAATGCCGCCTTCGCCGTGGCGCTGGCCGTGGGCGCCGACAAAGTCACCGTGCGCGTGATCGCCGACCCGATGGCGGCCGGCAACACCCATGAGATCGAGGCCGAGAGCGCGGCCGGCACCGCTTCGTTCCAACTCGCCAACGCGCCTTCGCCCGGCAATCCGAAGACGTCGGCGCTCACGGCCCTCAGCCTGGCAGCCGCGCTGCGCGACCTGCTCGCCACCGGAGGCCGCTGATGGCGTTCTTCACTGCCGCCGATGGATGCCGCATCCACTACGAGACGTTTGGCGCGAGCGGTCCGCGCGTGGCCCTCATCCCGGGCCTCGGCGGCGACGGACGGTTCTGGGCCGGCGTGGCGCGCCAGCTCGAGGCCGACCATCGCCTGATCGTCACCGACCATCGCGGCGCGGGCCGCAGCGACCGCCCGGAAGGGCCCTACTCCATTCCGCTGATTGCCAGTGACGTTGCAGGCCTGCTGGCGCATACGGGCGAGCCGGCGCATATCATCGGGCATTCCACCGGCGGCGCCATCGCGCAGGTGCTCGCGCTCGACCACGCCGATCTCGGCCTGAGCTACCTGATCAGCAGTTCCTGGGCGCGGGCCGATGCCCGATTCCGCGCGCTCTTCACCGCCCGCGCCGAACTGCTGGAGACCGGCATGGCCGGGACCTACCAGCGCCTCGGCCATGTGCTTTGCCACGAGCCTTCCTATCTCGAAACGCATGAGAAGCAGCTCGAAGAAGCGGTCGCCGCCGCGCCCCGGTCGCTCGCTCCGCTCAGCGTCGCGGCCGCGCGTGTGCGCATGCTGCTCGACCACGATCGCCTCGCCGACCTGCCGCGGATCGCCGCCCCGGCCCAGGTGATCGCCGCCACGGGCGATGTCCTGACGCCTCCGGCCATGTCGCAAGCCATCGCCGCCGCAATACCGGCGGCGAGATATACGTCCATCGAAGGCGCGCATTTCCATCCCCTCGCGGATCCCGTGGGTTTCGCCGCCATCATCCGCCGCTTCGTTGCCGAAAGCGAACAGCAGACATCATGACCGCCGACGCCATCCCCGCGCTCATCGATCCCCGTCTCAAGCCGGGGGCGGGCCTGCTTGCCGAAGGACGCGCGATGGCGCGCGACTGGCGGCTCGGCGCCTGCCGCTTCCTCACCGAGGCCGTCGTGGCGTCAGAAGCGGCGTGGAAACGCAAGGCTGCGGCCGAAAAGCGCGTCATGCAACACGCGCATATCGGCTTCCGAAGCGTCGACCGCACCATCGCCGCGATCGGCGAGGTGCATGAGCAATGCCGCAAGGCAGGCGTAACAGTCGACCGTTTTGGCATCACGCTGGACTGGTCGATGGGCTATCCGCAAGCCATGCGCGCCAAGGCCGCGCGCGGCACCGGCATCGTGCTGACCGGCCCGGAAGATTTCGCCCGCATCACCAACGCCGCACCCGCCGCCGCCCATTTCGGCGACTTCATGCTCGGCCTGCCTGGCGCCGTCGAAAACACCCGAGCGGCGATTGCAGCCGGAGCGACGGCTATCGGCAATCTCGGACAGTATTTCACCTTCCGGCTGCCCTACTGGGACGACGACGTAGCGACCACCGAAGCGACCGTCGTTGCGCTCGGCCTGATCGCCGCGCAAGATGCGGAGATCCTTGTCCATTCCAATCTCGACGACGGATTCGCCGGGCTTTTCGTCGACATGGCCTGCGCGCTCGGCATGGTGCTGGTGGAAAAGCATATCGTCGAGACGCTGATCGGCGCGCGACTTGGCCATTGCTACGGCCATCATTTCAGCGATCCGCTGTCGCGCACCGCCTTTCACGCGGCGCTGGTCCGGGTCACGGACACGCCGGGCACCATGATCTTCGGCAACACCGTCTCCTACCAGTCGACTCCCGCCGGCAATTACGCGAGCCTGGCGAGCTATCTGCTGGCCGACATACTCGCCATGGGGCGGTGGCCTTCAGGCCATGCGATCAATCCCGTGCCGGTGACGGAGAACCAGCGCATCCCCGATATCGACGAGATCATCGATGCGCAGACCTTCGCCCACCGGCTGACACTGCACGCGCCCTTCTATGACCCGGTCTTCGACTGGGTGAAGGTGGAGGCGATGGCGGACGTGCTGGTCGAGGGGGGGCGTCGCTTTGCCGATGCCGCTCTCGCCGGCCTCGCCGAGCGGGGGGTCGCGATGGATGATCCCGCCGCGCTGATGCTGGCCATCCGCCGCATCGGACCGAGGCGCCTTGAAGCGCTTTTCGGTCCGGGCGCCGTCGGCCAGCGCGGACGCACACCGCTGATCCATGCCGAATGGGCGCGCGAGCTCAACCACAAGGCGGCAGCCTGGGTCGCGGCGCAAAAGCCGGTGGAGGCCGCAAGGAACCTCACCGTCTGCATCGGCACCACCGACGTGCACGAACATGGCAAATATCTGGTCGAGCAGGCGCTCGAAGGCCTGGGCGTCGCCATCGCCGATGCCGGCGTGGCCGTCGACCCGGAAGCGCTCGTCGCCCGCGCCGCCGAAACCGGCGCGGACGCCATCGCGGTCAGCACCTATAATGGCGTGGCGCTGCGCTATGCGCAGGCGGTGAAAGCGGCGATGGCGGCACGCGGACTTGCCCTGCCGGTCCTGATCGGCGGACGGTTGAACGAGGTGCC
>RXJA01000518.1 GCA_003963455.1 Hyphomicrobiales bacterium | reverse complement strand
CGAGCTGATATTCGCCGATGCGGTTGCCCGGCGCCTTGTCGAAGGCGCGCAGCCGGCAAAAGACATGGTCGATGTCGAGCGCCGCGCCATAGCTGGCGAAATCGAGGATGTGGATGCCGACATCGCCGAGCACGCCGTTGGAGCCGTGGCCGCGCGACAGCCGCCACAGCCATTTCGGATCCGTGCGCCAGTCGCCCCAGAATTTCGACACCAGCCAGCTCTGCAGGTAGGACGCCTCGACATGGCGCACCGTGCCGATCTCGCCGGCCTGCACCATCCGGCGCGCCTTCTGCAACGCGGCCACGTTGCGATAGGTGAGGTTGACCATGTTGACGATGCCGGCGGCCTCGGCCGCGTCGGCCATCTCGTTCGCTTTGCCGAAATTCTCGGCCAGCGGCTTCTCGCACAGCACCGGCTTGCCGGCGGCGACCAGCGCCATGGTGGTCGGGTGATGGATCCGATCGGGCGTGACATTGGCGACCGCGTCGAAATCGCCCCAGTCGAGCGCGGCTTCCAGCGAGGTGAAGCGCTTCGGGATCTTGAAGCCGTCGGCGAATTCGCCGACGCGCTTTTCATCGACGTCGACGGCCGCCGCCAGCTCGACGCCCTCGATGGCGCCGAAGCGGCGGGCATGTTCCTGCGCCATCCAGCCGGTACCCAGTATCAAAAGCCGCATCTTTCTGGTCCTTTGAGTGGTTTGGTTCGATTCAACCATGGGAGGCGAATGTGACCCAGGCGCTATATCCGCGCAATCCCGGGAGAAGCAGGGGAGCGCCTTTTTAGCGGAAGCCGGCCTCGCCATGCGCGTGCAGCTTGGGCCCACGTTCCTCGATCGGCTCCAGCGCCTTCTCGACCGGCACGTTGGGCGCATCGAGGATGGCGGGCTTCGAGCCTTGCGGGTTGTGCGCCCACTTCACCGCGTTGCGCAGCACTTTCTGGACCGTCGCATCGTGATAGGTCGGATAGGTCTCGTGTCCGGGCCGGAAGTAGAAGACATTGCCGGCGCCACGCCGCCAGGTCAGGCCCGAGCGGAACACCTCGCCGCCCTGAAACCAGGAGATGAACACCGTTTCAAGAGGCTCCGGCACGGCGAACTGTTCGCCATACATCTCCTCGTTCTCAAGCTCGAAGAACTCGCCGACACCTTCGGCGATCGGGTGGCTGGGGCTCGTCACCCAGAGCCGCTCGCGCTCACCGGCCTCGCGCCATTTCAGCGTGCAGGGCGTGCCCATCAGCCGCTTGAAGATCTTCGAGAAATGGCCGGAATGCAGCACGATCAGCCCCATGCCTTCCCACACGCGCTTGGCGACACGCTCGACCACCTCGTCGGCCACCGCGCCATGGTCCTTGTGGCCCCACCAGATGAGCACGTCGGTTTCGGCGAGGCGGGATTGCGGCAGGCCGTGCTCGGGCTGCTCCAGCGTCGCGGTCGAGGCGGAGATCGCCTTGTCGGCGTTCAGCGCCTCCGCAATGGTCGAATGCATGCCTTCCGGATAGATGGAGGCGACCACCTCGTTGGTCCGCTCATGGATGTTCTCGCCCCAGACGACAGCGCGGATTGTCATGGATAGCCTCGTGATTGATAGGGAGCCGCCGCCCGCGTCATAGATAGCGCCTTCGCTCGGTATTGAAAGCGGTTTTCGACATCGCGCTGCCAGGCCTTCGTACCCGATTGGCAAGCGTCCCTTCCCGTGTGCAATATGAGCGATGGGCGAAGTGCTTGTGGGGGTGGCGATCTTTGCATGTCTGGCCGGGGCAGCGCTTGCCAGCCTGATGGTCTACCCGCGCTTTCCCGAGCATCATCGCCAGGACGACACCAGCGCGGTGGTCCGGCTTGCCGCAAACCTATTCGTGGTGATGTCGTCGCTGGTGCTCGGCCTGATGATCAACTCGGCCAAGAACACGTTCGAGTCGATCGATCGTAACGTCCACACCTTTTCGACAGATCTGATCCTGCTCGACCGCGCGCTTCGACTATATGGCCCCGAGGCGAATGGCGCCCGCGAATTGCTTGGCGCCTATGCCCAACGCGTGGTCGACACAACCGCCAACGACGGCAACACGACCGTCGTCCCGAACAAGCTTTCCGAACTGCTGCTCAACCAAATCGGCGACAGGCTGGAGGCGCTCGCGCCGGCGGACGCGAAGCGGTTGGCCGCGCAACAGAACGCAACGCAGCAACTCCAGAAGGTGATCGAAATGCGCTGGGTGCTGGCTGAGCAGTCCGAGGGCGTGCTCCCCGTGCCGCTGATCTGCCTGCTCGTCGCATGGCTGACGCTGATCTTCGCCAGCTTCGGCTTCCGCGCGCCGCGCAACGCGACCATTGTCGGCACCTTCATCGTCTCAAGCGCGCTGGCGGCCGCGGCGCTTTATCTGATCATGGACATGGATACGCCGTTCTTCGGCCCGATCCAGGTCTCGCCAGCGCCGCTGCAACGGGCGCTGGCGGAACTGAAGCAGTGAGATCACTGCCGACCCAAGGCACTCAACAGCCACTCCGCCGCAGCCTTGGCGCCGTCGGCGCGGACCGCTCCGGCCAGCTCGCGGGCGCGAACCCGAACGTTCGGCGCTAGGGCGATATCCAATGCCGCCGACAACGAGGCCGCCGTCGGCGCCGGGCCGTCATGCGCCGCGCCGATGCCGAGCTCGGCCACTTGCTTCGCCCAATAGGGCTGGTCACCGATCTGCGGCACGATCACCTGCGGCGCTCCTGCCCGCGCGGCGGCGAGGGTGGTGCCGGCGCCGCCGTGATGGATGACGGCGGCGACGCGGCCGAACAGCGCCTGCTGGTTGACCTCGCCGATGGCGAGGCAGTCGCCTCCGTCGTCGATGGGGCCAAGCCCGGCCCAGCCACGCGCGAGCACCGTGCGAAGGCCCTTGGCGCGGATTGCCTCGATGGCCGCCTGCCCGGCGTCCTTGGCGACCGATATCGAGCCGAAGCCGACATAGACAGGCTGTGGGCCGGCATCGAGGAACGCTTTGAGCCCGTCGGGGAGGGGCCGTTCGTCCGGCAGGATGAGGGCGCCGGTCTGCGCGGCGTCGATCAGGTCCGAGGGCAGCCATGGTCCCAGCGTCGGATCGCAGGCGAGCAGGACGGGATTGCCGTAGACATAATCCCGGACATTTTGCACCGGCGGCAGCCCGAGCGACGCGCGATGGCCGTTGATCGCCTCGCCGAAGAGCGCGTTCTTGGTCCGGATGTCCATCTCCCACAGCAGCCGGTTGTCGGTCACGCCCGGCGGCAGCGGATGGCTCGGATATTCATGCGGCCGGTTGCGCGGCGACGGCAGCCAGACGGGACAGAACGTGCCGAGCATGTAGCGGATGCCGCGCCGCTGCGCGACCAGCCGCGCGGCGGCGCAGGACGGGAAGAGGCCGAACGCCACCACCGCATCGCAGCCTTCGGCGGCCGCGCTCAGCGCCTCATATTGCCTGGCGACGATCTCGGCCGCCTGGCCGGAAATGAGCCTGGCCCGGTCCTCGGGCGATGCTGATCGCGACCGGTTGATCATTTCCTTGGCCCATTCGCGCACCGGCGCGAAAGCCGGGGCCAGCGGCACACCAGCGCGGGCCAGAAGGGCGGCAAACTCCTCGTCGCCCGGCGCGCTCACCCTGGCCTCGGCGCCGAGCGCCTGCAACGCCGCGCCCAGCGCCGCCAGCGGCTCGACGTCGCCGCGCGAGCCGTAGGTCGATAACAGAATCCGCATTCGCTGCTCCATCGTGGTTTTCCGGAGCAGGGTTGATACGCCATGGCCGGGGCCTTGCCGCAAGCCCGGGCTGCGCCATATCTACCTTCTGGGAAGGGTCGTTGTGCTTTCTAGGTGAGGTAGCGGTCGTCGTCACGGTTGGAGCGGCGGGCAAACACCCGGGCGCGTGTTGGCGCCAGGCCCTTCGGATCAGCAGGTCGGGATCGATGGCAGCCGGCGACCAGCGCGCCGGCTAGGGCAGGGCTTAACCCTGGCGGCCTTCCTGGGCGACCTGTGTGGGCGACCTTGTCAGGCGCGGGACGACGACAAGGCGCTTGATCTTGCCGCTTTTGTAGGCGGCAAGGAAGCGGTGATAGTCCTTGAACACGACGCAGCCATTGGATTCAGCACGGCCGCCGCGCAGCATGTAGGTGTGGGCGAGCAAGCCGTTGCGGCCATATTTGTTGCTGCCGCTGGCCGGCGTGAGCCTGATGGCCTCGACGCCATGGAAGCGTGATTCGCGCATCGACAGATTGTAGGTGTCCGGCGGCGTCGGGCCGACATTCTTGCGGTTGACGAAGCGCGGCTGGTCGACCATCGAGCCGAGTCCCGAATGCGCCTCGAGCCTGGAGCCGTCGGGCATGTAAACGGTCCTCGCCGAAATATCGTAGACGGCGACGCCGTTGCCCATCGAGGGACCGTTGAACAGGTTGCGGAACGCGTTACCGAGCCCGCCGCGCTCCGGCGTGTCGGGCTTGGCATAGGCGAGCATCTCGGACGCCTGCGCCTTGCGCTTGCCGGGCTTGGAATCCGCCACCATCGGCTTCGAGCCAGGCACGCCCGGCAAGGACTGGTCGCCGCTTCTTGGCGAGGCCGCCGTCGGCGCGCTTTGCGCGGTGTCGGCTTCGGCCGGCTGCGGCTTGGCCTTGGCGACCTGCGGCTTCGCGGCCTCGGTCTTCTGCGGCTTGGCCGCGTTCTGTTCGGGCGCCTCTGTGGCGCGCTCGAGGGTGGTGCGCGGGCGAAGGCCGGGAACGGCAATGGTGTCGGGCAGATCGTCCTGCGGCGGCAGCGAGGCGACCTGATACCCGCCGCCCTGGCCATTGTCCGGATTGCCGGCGGCACCGGGCGCGTCGCTGTTTTCAAGCGCGACGGCAGTCGGAACGTCCGC
The DNA here is from genome assembly GCA_003963455.1 of Hyphomicrobiales bacterium. Taxonomy (GTDB): domain Bacteria; phylum Pseudomonadota; class Alphaproteobacteria; order Rhizobiales; family Rhizobiaceae; genus Mesorhizobium. The sequence goes on along the minus strand of RXJA01000518.1, from coordinate 2,278 downwards.
CGCATCCTCCGGCGCGATGTTGGCGAGCGCCAGCGCCAGTTCGGAAGCGCCGGCTATCTCGGCCGGCCGCGAACCGAAGCGGGCTTCGGCCGGGGCGTCCGGCTGCGCGCCGCCGAAGCGGCTCGCCGAAGGCAGGCTGGCAAGCAGAAACGGCGCGTTCTGGGCGCGGGCGAAGGCATCGGCAAGCTTCTGCGGCGAAAGCGCCGCGCGCTTCACCACGCCGTCGAAGCGGTCTGCGGCTCCGGCGGCCGAAGCCACCACCACGACCTTCTCCTCCGCGACGCTGTCGGGTGCCGGCAGCTTGAGGCGCGCCATCTTGCCGTCGAGGCCATTATTCTTCAGTTTTTCAGCGGCTTGGCCGTCATGTCTGAAGCTTGTCGCGAGGCTGAAGCAGCCTGCGTCGCAACCGCCGACGAGCGAGCCTGTCTTGTAGCCGCCATTGGCGGCAAGATGCGGCGCCCAGGCATTGGCGATCTGCCTGCGTTGGTCGCCAAGCCCGATGCCACGCCCGGAAAGCAGGCCTTGCGGCAATCCGTTGGAAGCTGCGGTCAGCGAAGTGCTCACCGAATAGAGCCCCGCCAAAGTGGCGACGGACCAAAGGGCGAGGGCGGCGCCAATAGCAGGCACCACGACCCAACGATGACCAGACTTTTTCGAAGTTACCTCCCCATGAGGAGCGTCACCCCGGTTCTTCAAACGCAAAAACGCCATACGACCACTCTCAATCGGCATGCCGGTTTGCGGACCTGGCACCCGTCACGATTACAGTTCGCTGGTGCCCCCTGCACCTACTCGCGTCTGTTGCCGATTGATTCAAAAGATGGACAAAGATGGTTAACCAATCCCTCCACCAATCGCCGATTTGGCGACGGTCCATACGAAAAAAGAGCCCTCCACGGTCTGCGCCACGGTAGAAATGCTCTCCCTCACCCGCTTTGCTGCCCGTTTTTCCGGCCCCTGTCAAGAAAACGTGAACACCGGAACCGCAGCATCATCAGCCGGCTAGAGGGCGATTGGGGTCAAAAAACGGCGGCGGAAGCAAGTCGCGGGGCTGTCCTGGCATTTCTTTTGGGCCAAGCGGAGCCGGCGTAATCCTGTCCCGATTCTGTTCGATTTCCGCTTGACCTTCCAGTTGCTGGAACCCGTAGCCTGTTGATGGGTCGTCCTGGCGACGCCCTTCCCAAACACGATCGAGGAGACGGAAAATGCACCGACGCGGCTTTCTGGTGGCGGGCCTTGCAGCAGCTCTGTCGGGGTCCCGTGCGCTGGCGCAGATGAAGATGGACGGCATGTCCGGCATGGATATGGGAGATCATGCGGGCCATGACATGGGCGCCATGGGGGGCGCCATGGCGCAAACGCCCGCCGCGCTGCCCGAGGGCGAGGCGCTGCGCGAATTGCCGCTGCTTGCCAATGAAGCCGGGGGGCCCGGCCTGTTCAAGGCAAGGCTGACGGCCGAGCCCGCCACGGCGCGCTTCGTCGAGGGCCAGGACACGCCGATCCTCGCCTATAACGGCACGAGCCCGGGCCCGCTGATCGAGGCCCGTGAAGGCGACCGCGTCGAGATCACTTTCGCCAACCGGATCGAGGGCGAGCAAAGCACCATCCACTGGCATGGCATGCCGGTGCCGGCTGATCAGGACGGCAATCCGATGGATCCGGTGGCGGCGGGCGCCGACCGCGTCTACGCCTTCGAACTGCCCGAGGGCTCGGCCGGCTCCTACTGGTATCATCCGCATCCGCATGGCCGGACGGCCGAGCAGGTCTATCGCGGCCTTGCCGGCGCCTTCGTCGTCAAGGCGAAGGCCGATCCGATCCCGGCCGCCTATGGCGACACCGCGCTCATGTTCACCGACCTTCGCCTTGCCGCCGATGGCACCATGCCCGACAACACCATGATCGACATGATGAACGGCCGGGTCGGCGACCATGTGCTGGTCAATGGCCAGAAGAACCCGAGGCTGGCCGTGGGGATGGGTGCCAGACGGCGCTTGCGGCTCTACAACGCCACCAATGCGCGCTTCCTCAGGCTCGCCTTCGCCAGCGCCTCGATGACCGTGATCGGCAGCGACGGCGGCCTCCTGGAGGCGCCGGTGGCGGCCGACGAAATACTGCTCGGTCCGGCCGAGCGCGCAGAGATTATCGTCGCCTTCGACCGGCCGGGCGCCGCCACGCTGACCACGCTTCCCTATGACCGCGGCTGGATGGGGCCGGGCCGGCCTGCGGACGCGGGGCTGACGCTGCTGACGGCCGATGTTTCCGAAACGCCGGCCGAGGC
>RXJA01000480.1 GCA_003963455.1 Hyphomicrobiales bacterium | reverse complement strand
TGAAGCCGCGCTCGCGCCTGTTTCCCTCGCAACTCTTTTCCTGGAATTCCGCGCTCGGCAGCGGCATGACCATGGTGGCTGCCTTCTCCGTGGCAACCTGCACCTTCGCCATCTACGGGCCGTTGCTGCTGACCACGCTGCACCGCATCCCGATCCTCACGACAGGCTACATCATCGCCGCCGAATCGATCGCCTGGTCGATCCTGTCGATCCTCGTCGCCAACGCGCCGCTGCATCGGGAGCGATCGATCATCGTCGTCGGCGCGCTCATGATCGCCTGCGGAATTGCCGGCTTCGCCTACACGATCCCGGCCGGCTCGATCCCGCTGATCCTGCTTTGCGCCCTTTTGCAGGGCGGCGGATTCGGCGTCGCCTGGCCATTCCTGACCCGCGTCATCGTCGCCTCGGCGGCGCCGGACGAACAGACTATCGCCTCGGCCGCGGTGCCCACCATGCAGCGCATCGGCTACGCCGTCGGCGCGGCCATTGCCGGCATTATCGCCAACGCCAGCGGCTTCTCCGAGGGGCTGAGCCGCGAGGCGGCCGCGACCGTTGCCGGCTGGCTGTTCCTGGCTTTCGTACCGCTTGGCATTGTTGGCTGCCTGGCGGCGCTCAGGATGTCTTCGACGGCGAACCGGCCGCAAATGGCCGCTGGTTGACGCTCCTTGCCTGGAACTGGTCGGGAAGCTGATGCATGTCGCCCAGAAGTGTGCAGCGGTTCTTGGGCAACGACATGCATAAAACAAAAACTCTCAAAGCGACGGCAGAACGCTGCGGATGTGACCGGCAAAGGCCGTGGCCGCGGGCGATCGTTCCGCATCGGCGAAGACGATCAGAATGCCGAGCCCGGGTAGCGGAGGAAGCGGGGCGCCGAGAATATGGAGATCGGGCGGCACCGCCTCCTCGGCCATCACGCTGATCGCCAGTCCTGACCGAGCGACGGCGATCAGCCCCGCGAGGCTGTTGCTGGCATAGGCTATCTTGTAGCGCAGCCCGGCGCGGGTCATGGCCTCGCAAGCCCCCTTGTGGTCGATCGCATTCGACGCGGCCAAGGCCAGTGGAACGGTGTCGCCGAAATCGTAGAATTCCAGGGCCGGCCTGCTGCCGACCCAGACCAAGGACTCCCTGCGCACCACATCCCCAGCCTCGTTCGGGTTGGATGTCGAGACGAGCGCCAGGTCGACCTGACGCGCATTGAGCAGCGTGCGCAATTCGACCGTCGGCGCGGAGACCACCTTGATCTCGACATCGGGATACATGGTGCCGAAACTCTTCAGCAGCGCGGGAAAGAACGCGCTCAGATAATCCTCGGGGCTGCCGAATATGATCGACCCATGCAGGCCCTTGTCGGAAAGCGCCGAGATCGCCTCGTCATGGATTTTGAGGATGCGCTCGGCATAGGCGAGAAAACGTTCACCGCTGCCGGTGAGCCGCACCCCGCTGCCGCTGCGATGAAACAGGGCCTGGCCAAGGGCTTCCTCCAGCCGTTGGATCTGCATGGTCACGGCCGACTGCGTACGACCGACCTGCACGGCCACCGCGCTCAGCGTGCCGGAATGCGCCGCGCGCACGAATGTCGTCAGCAGCTTGAGATCGAGTGGAGCCTTCATATCAAATCCATTGATATACGGATCCGATTACTATCAATTTTACTGCACCCACGCCAACAGCTATGTATTGCCAAGGGCGTTAAAGGAGCTGGAAGATGTCGAAAAACTCGGATCGCGGGTTCTGGGACTCGGCGCAGAAACACCTCATACGCTATGGCGGCGCCTTCGAACCCGCCATCATCGAGCGCGCCGCAGGCTCGTTCGTCTACGATGCCGATGACAAGCCCATCCTCGACTTCACCTCCGGGCAGATGAGCGCGCTGCTCGGTCATTCGCACCCTAGGATCGTGGCGACGGTCAGCCGGCAGGTCGCACAGGTCGCGCATCTGTTCAGCGGCATGCTCTCCCGCCCCGTGGTCGAGCTTGCGGAGCGCCTCGCGGCGCTGGCGCCCGGGCTCGACCGGGTGCTGCTCTTGTCGACGGGCGCGGAATCGAACGAAGCCGCGATCCGCATGGCCAAGCTCGTGACCGGCAAGCACGAGATCGTCGCCTTCTCGAAGAGCTGGCACGGCATGACCGGTGTCGCGGCGTCCGCGACCTACAGCGCCGGCCGCAAGGGCTACGGACCTGCGGCGGTCGGCTCGCTCGCGATCCCCGCGCCGAACAGCTTCCGGCCGCGTTTCAGAAATGCCGATGGCTCGCTGGACTGGCAGACCGAGCTCGACGATGCTTTCGATCTGGTCGACAGCCAGTCGACGGGCAGCCTGGCCGCCTTCGTCGCCGAACCGATCCTGTCGAGCGGTGGCATATTGGAGCTGCCGCAAGGCTATCTGGCCGCGCTGCAGAAGAAGTGCCGCGAGCGCGGCATGCTGCTGATCCTGGACGAGGCGCAGACCGGGATCGGCCGCACGGGAACCATGTTCGCCTTTCAAAGGGACGGCGTCACCCCGGATATCCTCACGCTTTCCAAGACGATCGGCGCCGGCCTTCCGCTGTCGGCCGTCATGACGACTGCAGAGATCGAGGAGGAAGCGCATGACAGAGGCTTCCTGTTCTACACCACGCATGTCTCCGATCCGCTGCCGGCGGCGGTAGGCCTGGCGGTGCTCGACGTCGTGGAAGAAGAAAAGCTCGTCGAACGGGCGCGCGACATGGGGACGAAATTGTTCGACGGGCTGTCGAGACTGAAACAGCGCTACGAATGCGTCGGCGACGTGCGCGGGCGCGGCCTGCTGCTCGGCGTCGAGATCGTCAAGGACCGCAAGGACAGGATTCCCGACCACCAGCTTGGCGCCGCGATCGCGGCGGAAGCGTTCCGGCGCGGCCTGAGCATGAACATAGTCAAGCTTCCCGGGATGGGCGGCGTCTTCCGCATTGCGCCGCCGCTGACCATCTCGGATGAAGAGTTGGAACTTGGTCTGAAGATCATCGCCGAGGCGATCGAGGCCGGGCTCGCCGCGAACACGAGCCGTCCCGGCATCGCCGCGGAGTGACGTCGAGGGCCGGCGACCTAAGCGCCGGCTCCGGCCTCACACCACGACGGTCCGCAGCCGCTCCGCAATGAGCGCGGCGAGCCGCGCCGCCACCTCGTCCTTGCCCATCTCCGGCCATTCATCGACGCCGGTCCTGGAGACGATGCGCACCTTGTTGCGATCGCCGCCCATGACGCCGGACGGCCCGATGCCGCTTTCATGCGAAACGTCATTGGCGACGATGAAGTCCGCGCCCTTCTTCTTCAGCTTGGCCTCGGCATTGGCGATGAGGTCCCGCGTCTCGGCGGCGAAGCCGACGACAAGGCCCGGCCTCTGCGCATGATGACCGATGCCGGCCAGAATGTCGGGATTCTCGACCATCTCCAGCGAAGGCGGCCCCTCGCCCGCCACCTTCTTGATCTTCTCGCCGGCGGCGTTGGCCGTGCGCCAGTCGGCGACCGCCGCGACGAACACGGCGGCGTCCGCCGGCAACAGGCTCTCGACCGCTTCCTTCATCTGCGCGGCCGTCTCGACATGCGTGGTCGCGACGCCTGCCGGATCGGCGATGGTGACTGGACCGGAGACCAGCCGCACATCGGCGCCGAGCCTCGCAAGTGCGGCCGCGATGGCATGGCCCTGCTTGCCCGAGGAGCGGTTGGCGATGTAGCGCACCGGGTCGATCGGCTCGTGCGTCGGCCCGGAGGTGACGATGATCCTGCGGCCGGCAAGCGGCTTCGGCTTCTCGTCGAGCATCATCTCGATCGCCGCGACGATCTCCAGCGGCTCGGCCATGCGGCCCTCGCCGGCTTCGTTGCTTTCGGCCATCTCGCCTTTGGCAGGGCCGACAAAGGCGATGCCGTCCTTCTGCAACGTCGCGCGGTTGCGCCGCGTTGCCGGATGCGACCACATTCTCGGATTCATTGCGGGGGCCATCAACACCTTCTTGTCGGTGGCCAGAAGCACGGTCGAGGCAAGGTCATTGGCATGGCCGTTGGCGAGCTTCGCCATCAAATCGGCCGTCGCCGGCGCCACCACCAGCAGGTCGGCCTCACGCGAAAGCCTGATATGGCCGACATCGTGCTCGTCATTGCGGTCGAACAGCTCGGTGAAGACATGGTCGGCCGAAAGCGCGCCGACGGACAGCGTGGTGACGAATTCCTGCGCGGCCGACGTCATCACCACCCGCACCGACGCGCCGCGCTCGCGCAGCCGCCGGATGAGGTCGAGCGATTTATAGGCGGCGATGCCGCCGCCGATGATGAGCAGAATGCGCTTGCCGGAGAGAGAACCGCGCGCAAGGACTTTGCCGGAGGCGGCCTCAGCCGAGGCTGCAGGCTGGTTCGAATCCGCCAGCGCGCGCAGCGTCTTCTCGATCTGGTCGATGCGCCCGGCCTGCCCTGCCCTGCCTTCGACCGCGGCTCGGATCATGGCTCGAGCCTGCTCCTCCATCGATCGCCCATTCTCGGCCGCGAGTTGTCGCAGCAGGTCTTTCACCTCATCGTCGAGATTACGGATGGTGATGCTGGCCATGCGATTGCACTCGCGCTCAAATAGCGACTGCAATGATAGCAATGCAATCAACCGCAGACAAGTCGAATGGCTGTCACAGAAGCTTCCAAGCGATGTAGATCAAGGTCAGCGCAATCACCCACAGCGCCACGCGACCGGAGCGGGTGTGACGCGCTTCGGCCTTGCCGATGGCGCGCGCCGTCGCTTCATCGAAGCGCAGGCCATTCTCCGCCATCAGGTCAATCTCGCGCGACAGCCGGTCGGTGCGGGCGGCGAGGTCCGGCGCCTGGCGCGCCAGCGCCAGCAGCGCCTTGGCGCCGTCGCGCGCGTCGGTGAGCAGCCCGCGCGGGCCGAGATTGCCGGCGATCCAGTCGCCGACCACCGGCTCCGAGGTCTTCCACATGTTGAAGGCCGGATCGAGCGTGCGCGCGACACCTTCCACCACCACCATGGTCTTCTGCAGCAGGATCAGTTCCGGCCGCGTCGCCATGTCGAACAACTCCGTGACCTCGAACAGCAAGGTCAGGAGCTTCGCCATCGAAATGGTGTCGGCCGACTGGCCGTGGATCGGCTCGCCGATGGCGCGGATCGCCTGCGCGAAGGCCGAGACATTGTGCTGGCGCGGCACATAGCCCGCCTCGAAATGCACCTCGGCGACGCGCTGGTAGTCGCGCACGATGAAACCGTAGAGGATCTCGGCGAGGAAGCGCCGTTCCTTCTTGCCGAGCCGCCCGGCAATGCCGAGATCGACCGCGACGATAGTGCCGTCGGCCTCGACGAACAGGTTCCCCGGATGCATGTCGGCATGGAAGAAGCCATCGCGCAGCGTGTGCCGCAGGAACGACTGAATGAGATTGGCGGCGATTGCCTTGAGGTCGTGGCCGGCGGCGGCGAGGCCGGCGATGTCGTTCATCTTGACGCCGTCGATCCACTCCATGGTGAGCACGTCGCGGCCGGTCCGTTCCCAGTCGACCGCCGGCACGCGGAAGCCCGGATCGTCCTTGGTGTTCTCGCCAAGTTCGGAAAGCGCCGCCGCCTCGAGCCGCAGATCCATCTCGATCCTGGTGGTCTGAGCCAGCGTCTGGGTCACCTCGACAGGGCGCAGGCGACGCGACGAGGGGATGTATCTTTCCTGCAGATGGGCCGCGAGGAAATAGCTTTCCAGATCCTGGAAGAAGCGCCGTCGCACGCCGGGCCGGATGACCTTCACCGCCACGCGCGAAGCGGTACCGTCGCGAACGACTTCGGCGCTGTGCACCTGCGCGATGGAGGCGGCCGCCACCGGCTCGCCGAAACTTGCATAGAGGTCGTCTATCTTGCGCCCGAGCGAACCCTCGATAGCATGCACCGCTTCCGCCTTCGGGAAGGTGTGCATCTTGTCCTGCAACAGCGCGAGGTCGAGGGCCATGTCGTTGCCGACGACGTCGGGCCGCGTCGCCAGGAACTGGCCGAGCTTGACGTAGGACGGTCCGAGCCGCACCACGGCCCGTGCCAGCCTGTCGCCGCGCTGATAGCTCAGCGCGCGGCGACGGGTGAACAATCGCGCCACGCGCCAGCCGAATTTCGGCATGCCGGAGAGTTCTTCGCCCGGCAACGCCGCGACGACGCCCTCACGGACCAGCACCCAGCCGGCCCGGGCGAGCCTGAAGGCGGCGGCGACGCTGCTCATTGCGAAACCTGATTCAAAAGGGCCTGATTGAAAAGGGCCTGCTTCAAGGGGTCCCGCCTCAAAGCTTCCAGCCGGAATGAAGGGCGGCGATGCCGCCCGAATAATTGCGGAACGTGACGCGATCGAAGCCGGCGCGGGTGATCATCGCCGCGAAATTCTGCTGGTTGGGGAACTTGCGGATGGATTCGATCAGGTAGGAATAGGGCTCGCCATCGCCGGTCACCGCCTTGCCGATCCTGGGAATCGCGTTGAACGACCAGGCCTCGTAGGCCTTGTCGAGCAGCGGCATCTCGACCTCTGAGAATTCCAGGCACAGAAACCGTCCGCCGCGCTTCAGCACACGATAGGCTTCGGCGAGAGCGACCTCGATGCGCGGCACGTTGCGGATGCCGAATGCGATCGTATAGGCGTCGAAGGTGTCGTCCTCGAACGGCAGTTCCTCGGCATTGGCTTCGACGAAGTCGGTGTTTGCCGCAAGGCCGAGCTTCTCGGCGCGGTCGCGCCCGACGGAGAGCATCGAGCCGTTGATGTCGAGCACCGTGGCATGGGCCTGCCGGTGACTGGCCTCGACGATCCGGAAGGCGATATCGCCGGTGCCGCCGGCGACATCGAGCACCCTCCAGCCTGGCCGCTTCGGCGGGTTCAACCAGGCGACCATCGCGTCCTTCCACAACCGATGCAACCCGGCCGACATCAGATCGTTCATGAGGTCGTACCGATTGGCCACCTTATGGAAGACGTCGTTGACGAGGGGCTGCTTCTCGCCTGCCCCGACCTTCCTGAAACCATAGGAGGTTTCCATGCCGCCCGCGGCCGTGGTTCTTTCAACTGACATTATTTTGATCCGTCATAAAACCGGCGGGACCATAGCCGATCGATGGTGCCGACGCTATTGTCCAAGGCGCGGTTTT